>CAZBBN010000072.1:0-6688 GCA_964490195.1 uncultured Nitrosopumilaceae archaeon | reverse complement strand
CTTTCTTTACTTCTTTAGATGGTTCTTCTTTCTTTACTTCTTTAGATGGTTCTTCCACTTTGTCTGCAACCTTTTTGGTTTCTTTTTCAGGAGTTACTTTGGATTCTACTTCCTCAGTATATGGAGAAACAAGAACGTATCCATCATCTGTTTTACTCATTCTAACTCTAATTTTTCTTGGAGGACTTCTAACACCTTTTGCCCAAATCTGATGAGCAAGTTCTTCCTCAATTTTGATTTGTTCTACTTTCATATGATGACGAGCAAATTCTTTGATCATGTTAATTGCTCTAACAGCTCTGTGTTGAGACTGTGAAAGTAAAGCTTTACCTAGATTAATTGTATATACACGTTCTAACTCTTGAGACATTTATCCTACCTCCACATCAGTTGATCTCCAAGCTCTACGTTTTGGATTTGTTCTAACGCTTCTCTTTGTTTTGAGAATAATCCAAGCTGGTACGGGTGATGCTTGTCTTGTCTTTTTTAGAAGACGGATTTTTCTTGGAGACGACTTACGTGCAGCCATAGTTTTTCAGGCACGAAGAGCTCTTTTTAAATGAATCTCAAAATTTGAGAAGATTTCGAATCTGCTTGAGAATTCTTGCAGATGCCCCCCAGACTATTTGATTTTGATAATCAAACGTGTACATTTCTTGTATGATATTATGTGAGGGATCTGGATCTTTAGCCATGGTATGTAAAAATGGTTCAAATGGAATATGAAAAATTTTTTCAACTTCATGATTAGCTAAGAGGGGAGGAATATTATTGATGATTGAAATAAAAGGCATAATTAAAAATCCAGAATTCAAAGTCACCACAGGTTTAAGTTGACCTATTACCTGTTCTCGTGAAATTTCAAGTCCAATTTCTTCACTAGTTTCACGTAATGCAGTATGCAAAAGATCTAGATCATCATCTTCCAATTTTCCCCCAGGGAATGAGATTTCCCCTGCATGGAATTTCATATGTTTAGGTTTTTCAGTCATTACAACTAGTGGCTCTTTTCCATAAATTACGACAAGTACTGATGCCAATCTATAATTTTTATCATAGTCAATTTTTGCATTTACCGGTGTAGAGAGTATAGATTTTAATTCATCTAAATTCATTTCAATCCTCCCTACAATTCTATATGGGTTTTGGTATTCAAAGGTTTTAACCAAGGATAAAAGAAATGAGAATATGACAATTAGGTATGAAGCGAATCCACCAAAAATTTTACCTGATGTTGATACAAAAGAAGCAATTCTAAAATTTATTGAAAAAATAAAAATCATTTCAAAAAAATGTGATGCAATTCATCTTACTGAGAATGTATTAGGATTTCAGCGAGTATCACCAATCGAGGTTGGGAAAATTATTAGGAAAGAAATTCCAGATTTACCAATTACAGTCAGTCTCAGAGTTAGAGACAAGAGCGAAAATGAAATTTTTGAATTTGTAGAAAATTGTATTACAATTGGTTTTTCAGGAATTCTTGTTCTAATGGGAGATCCTTCACAGTCAGGAAAACAGGATTCAGGTCAAATTCCTAGCAGGATTGTCAAGAAGTTAAGAGAGCAAAGACTGGATTCAAAAATTGATTTGTATCTTTCTATTTCAAACAAACCAAATTTTTCTAAAATTGGAAAAAAAATAGAATCAAAACCTAAAGGATTCATGACTCAAGTAGTTCAAAATATAGAACAAGTCCAAAAATTATCTGAGAATTTAAAGGGGTTTTTAGTAATTCCAATCATACTATTTCCTTCTGAAAAAAATGAAAGATCGGCAAAATTTTTGAATTTAGATTTGGCAGTGTATAGTCAGGGATTTGAAAAGTTTGTAGAAAAAGTTCATGATATTACTGGAGATGTTTTGATTACATCGCCTAGTGATTTTAATGGCTTGAATGAGTTTTTAGAAAAATTATCTAATTAAAGTACAAAATATTGTGCGTTTGGATGATGAACTACAATTGCTGCAGTGGATTGTTCAGGAATGATTTGACCAGATTCAGTTAATGTCATTCCAGATTTTTCAGGTTCTAAAAGTTTCCAAACTAGATGATGTTGAGACACATCAGGGCAGCTAGGAAACCCCCAACTGTATCGCAATCCTCCTTTTTCCAAATTTAATTCGGATTTAATTTTTTGATTTACCCATTCAGCTAGAGCTTCTGCAACTTCAACTGCCAATCCATGAAGATAATAGGCATCAGTATACTTGTCTGCATTGTTCCATTGTTCAATAATTTCTGCCACTTTATTTCCTACAGTTACAGATTGAAAGGCCACAATATCATCGTCACCAAAATAATCAGTCAAACATAGATGTTCAGGTTTTGTAGAGCGAGGAAAATCAAATGTTATATTTTCACCAGAAGGATTTTCAACTAATAATTTTCCATCTTTGTTATGACATCTAAAATATCCATAAACAATCTCTGGTTCAAAGAGTTTTTCTCGTATAATTCTAATTTTCCATTCTGTAAGCAATTGTTCATGATCTGCTTCTGATTCAGACCCAGCTTTCCCCCTTAGCCCCCAAGATAATTTGAAGAGAGATCTTTTGTCAATCATTGTCCAAACTTCATCCATTTTGATTTGATCTAATTTTAAGCGAATTGGTTCTCCAATAATTTTAGGTGTTGGAGGTTCAACTGGTTGAATTTCACTTTTAGGAAGAAAAGTAGGATCAACGGGTACTGTAGATTTGTCTTTCCAATTTTCTAAATTTTGTTTCCATTCAGACAATAGTTTCGTTTTTTCATCAGAAATCAAAACATCCATTGTCTTGAGTCCCTCAAACATAGTATTGCAATAAAATACTCCAGGTTCATATATCCCATCTTCCTTTGCAATTCTGTTTATGTAGTTGCTGTTAATTGCAGCACCGCCACAAAGGATTGGAATATTCATTTTATTTTTTCTTGCGTGCTCTACAAAAAATTTCATTTGTTTTGATGTAGAAACTAGCAATGCAGACAAACCTATTGCATCAGGGTTTACTTCGTCAATTTTTTCTAGAAACTTTTGTAATGGTACTTGTTTTCCTAAATCATATACTGAATAACCATTATTTTGAAAGATTGTCTTTACAAGATTCTTTCCAATATCATGTACATCACCATAAACGGTTCCCAAAACAAGTTTGCCTTTACTTGTTCCCTCTTCTTTTACCAAATATTTTTCTAGTTCTCCAACTGCGGCCTTCATACATTCGGCAGATTTGAGAACAAAGGGCAAGATTAATTCACCGGCACCAAATTTGTCACCAACTTCCTTCATTGCAGGGAGAAGATCTTCGTTCAGAGTTCTAATTGCACCATCATGAGTAATTTCTTTTGGGGCATCTAGAGACAAAACACCGTCATTGTCTTTGACGATTTCATTTTTATCAAGTTTGTCGGCGATTGCTGACACTACATCATTTTGAATTCCATTTTTTAGTCGATTTACAATTCTAAAATTTGCTCGTTTTCCAGAGGGCCAAGAAGGATCAACATCAACTTTTTTGGAAGCAGTAATTCCTTGTTTTCCAGTTTTCTCAAAATAAGTAATTAAATCAGAGAGTGCGTTGGGGCGAGTGTTAAAGATTAGATCCTCTGCTAATTTTTTTTCTTTCTCATCAATTTCGCCATAAGGAATGATCTCTTTTGCGTTAACAATTGCAGTATCCAGTCCTGTTTTAACGGCATGATACAAAAATACAGAGTTTAGTATTTTTCTAGCATAAGGAGTCAATCCAAAGCTAATGTTACTAAGACCTAACGTAGTAAAGGAATTTGGAAATTTTTCTTTAACAAGACGAATTCCTTCCAGAGTATTTTTTCCTGCATCTAAAAATTCATCTTCACCGGTTGCCAAAGTAAATGTAAGAACATCAAAAATAAACTGCTCAATTTTTAATCCAAATCTTTTTCCTGTTTCATAGAGAAGTTCAGCAGTTTCAAGTTTTTCTTTGGGAGTTTTTGCCATTCCTTTGGGACCAATGCATAATGCTATAGCAGGCAACCCATACTTTGCCATCAGTGGTGCTAATTTTTCAAATCTACTACCATCACCTTCAAGATTAATTGAATTGATTATTGGCCTTCCAGGAATTTGAGTTACTGCGGCTTCAATTACTTCAGGGTCTGTAGAATCAATTACAAGCGGTGCATCGATTTCTAGGCTTAGTCTTTTAACAAGATTTAGCATGAAAGCACGTTCATCGGAGCGTTCAGTAGTTGCTACACAAACATCAAGACAATGGGCACCATCTTCAACTTGCATTCGTCCCAAATCCACTAATCCGTCAAAATCATCTGCTAGAACTAGCTGCTTTGCTTTACGAGAACCCTGAGTGTTAATTCTTTCTCCTATAATTAGAGGTGCCGGGAGTTGTTTTAGGTCAACTGCCTTTAATGCAGAACTTACTCTAGGAATTGTCAACGTTGAAAAATCACCATTGTTTTTGTAAATACTTAACCCTCGACAGAGTTGGCTTTTTCGTCAATTACTTTTCTTAGTGCTCGTATATGTTCAGGATTTGTTCCACAACATCCACCAATTATTCGTACTTTGTTGTATTGATTAAGAAAATCGCTTAGTGCCTCACCCATTTTTTCAGGAGTCATTTTGTAAACTGCTTGTCCACCTTCATTTTCAGGCATTCCTGCATTTGGAACTACCAAGATGTTGTGTTCATTTTGCTCATCAAGCCACCTTACACTTGAATTCATCTCAATAGGGCCAGTGGAGCAATTCAATCCAAATACATCAATGCCCATATCTGAGACAGTAGTATATGCAGCTTGAATGTTTGTTCCAAGTAACATTTTTCCATATTGATCTAAAGTTGTGTTAGCTATTATCGGAACTTTCTTGCCAGTTTTTTTTATGGCATTGTGGCATGCTTCAATTACTAATTTCACTTCAAGAATATCCTGGCTTGTTTCAATTAGTAATGCATCAACGCCTCCAAGAATCAATCCTTCGGCTTGTAACTCAAATGCTTCTCGAATTTCATCAAGAGGTTTTTGACCTAAATCAGGATCATTTGAACTAGGGAGATAACCTGTTGGTCCCATAGAGCCAATCACATAACGAGGTTTATCTGAATATTCTTCACATACTTCGCATGCAAGTTTCGCAATTTTTTTGTTAAATTCAACTGTTTGATCACCAAAACCATATTCATCTAGTTTTATTTTGTTTGAACCAAAGGAGTTTGTTTCAATACAATCAGAGCCAGCATCCAAATAATTTCTATGAATCTGTTTAATCCATTCTGGATGTGTAATGACCAAACCGTCATTGAAGCCATCTTGATTATTTGGAAAGTCTTCAGGTTTTGGATCATATTTTTGAATCTCAGTTCCCATTGCACCATCAAAAAGCAATACTCTTTTTTGCAATGCATCCAAAAATGGTTCTTTTTCAGACAATTCAATTTCAAAACGGGATTAGATAGTTTAACTCTTTTCAGAAGAAACAACAAAAAGGGAGAAATGATACGTATGTTGAAATTAGGTGAAACGTATTTTCATATACATTTATGCTAAAACTTCAAGTAAACAACCTAGTTCGAAGTGCAACCTTTTTTCAGCATGCTGGAATCTCAATTGTCTTTGTGTTCATGCCCATTATTGCCAAGAGCGTTACAGAATCTGTTTTTGAGATCGGATTACTAGTAGCATCATTTAGTTTTGCTCAAATTTTATCTGAGATTTATTTTGGAAGACATTCAGATAAAAAAGGAACTAGGCTCAAATTCATCCGAATTGGTTTCATAGGATGTGCAATTGCCTTTGGATTGCATTATTTTGCAGATGACCTAACAATGTTTTTCCTAGTTAGAACTGCTGCAGGCATAGCAAGTGGAATTATGATTCCTGCAATGATAGCATATACCTACGAGGCAAATATTGACAAAAAGCGTGCTGCTACAGTAATATCATTTCATGCATTAGGATGGTTAGCTGGAATTGCAGCTGCCGGAATTGCAAATGACCTTAAATTAATTTTCTTGCTGAGTGCGGCATCATTTGTAATTGGATTATTATTTACAATCAAACTGCCAAATCCACAACAAGAAAAAGAGCTAAAACCAGGAACTACAAAAAAAGTCATTGCAAAAAATAAATTTCTATTCTCGTCATTATTGTTAAGACATATTGGAGCAGCAGCTGTATGGACTATTCTTCCAATAATGTTAATGGAGAGATTAGGAGCAGAACTTTATCAAATATCAGTTGTGTATGTTGCAAACACCTTGACTGCATTTATCTTGATGAATGTGATGGCAAGCAAAATTCATCTCTCAAATGTAACCAAATTTAAAATTGGGATTGGGGCTACAACATTTGTATTTATTGGATTATCATTAGTCACTGATTGGTGGATGGCAATGCCGTTCATGGCACTTGTCGGTGCAACTTGGGCATTTTTGTTCATTGGAGGAAACTTTCATCTAATGGAGAACAATCCACGTTCTACTTCAACTGGAATATTTAGTTCCACGTTATCAATTGCAACGGTAGTAGGTCCAGTAGTTGCAGGAAGTATTGCATTTGTATTTGACTATGTTGCAGTAATGTATTTTGCAATTGCAATTATAATTTGTGCGTTTGTAGTATCACTAAAGATTAAAAAACAATAAAATAGATGTCATCTTAATCCAGATCGGAAGAGCACACGTCTGAACTCCAGTCACTCCG
>CAZBBN010000071.1:0-6743 GCA_964490195.1 uncultured Nitrosopumilaceae archaeon | reverse complement strand
GGTCAGAACATTCTGTCTGAGATGGCAAAGTACATCTAAGTGCTTGATACATACGTTATTTGTAATTTAAGTAGTCTGATTCTAAGATATTTTCGTCATATTTACAAGTAATAATGATGCTAAATGTACCATTAATTATTGTGCCAGTCATGAGAAACATTATCAAAGTTTTAATCAACACTGTAACACTATTTTGATGTGGTTGATCTTACTACATATGAAAAAATAAATGAAGATATTAAATTCACAGAGGAAGAAACAGTAGAACTTTTGAAGTTAAGTGAAAAGGAAATATTAGTTCTGATTCTTTCTGAATTGAAAAAGATAACCGAGAATACTGATAAAAAATAACATCAAGACCCTTTGAAGGCCATTCTCCAAACGGTTCAGGCCTATGTAGATTTAGTCATGAAAACTAATGTACATTCTAGATCATCAATCAATAATAGATAGAACTTTGATTCTGATTATTTTATCTTTGATTGGATTGGGAGTTTTTGAAATATTGATGTATTCTAGTCTGTTAAATTTTCTGTCTTTTTAGTACACAAGACCATTTGAAGTGAATCACAAATCATCCCCGAAATGATGGGTGAATCCCTTTGAGTGCATACCCCAAGAATTTTAAACTCAAACTAATGAATTCATACTTATGAGAATATTACAACTCCATTGTGATAGCATAGAGTATACCCCAACAAAAAAGGAGATCGCATCTGCTGAAGATATTGAAAATCCTGAAACTCAAAGACTAGAAGAACTAGTAGTTGTATTTGTTGCAATAGAGGATGGTGATGATTCTTCTGTTGCTCAAGATGCCATTTCCCAAATAAAAAATTCAATGGAAAAAATTGGCTGTAAAAAATTATTACTATATCCATATGCGCATCTAAGTTCCAATCTTGCAAAACCGTCTGTTGCTATTTCACTACTCAAAGAGATGGAATCTGGTGCATCAGATCTTGAAGTTTCACATTCCCCATTTGGATGGACAAAATCCTACAAACTTCAAGTAAAGGGACACCCATTAGCTGAAAGCTCCAAAGTCATAACAAAAGATTCTGCAAATTCACAAACTGATGAACTCACTTCAGATGCATTAAAGGGAGAATCAAAAATTAGGTCCATATGGAAAATAATGTCTCCTGATGGAACAATGTCTAATATTGGAGATTTTGATTTTTCAAATCACAAAAACCTAGAATCTTTAGCAAAATATGAATCAGCAAAACAACGTCATGTAGATGAGCCTCCTCCACATGTTGCGTTGATGAAGAAAATGGGAATTGCCGATTATGAACCTGCATCTGATTCTGGCAATATGCGATTTTATCCTAATGGCAGATTGATAAAATCTCTGATTGAACGGTATGTAACTGATAGAGTTAAAGAGTATGGCGGATATGAAGTTGAAACGCCAATCATGTATGATTCTGAACATCCAAGCATGGTAAGTTACTTTAATCGATTTCCTGCAAGGCAATACAACATTGATTCAGAAGGCAAAAAATTATTTTTAAGATTTGCAGCTTGTTTTGGACAATTTTTAATGGCCAATCAATACCAGCTGTCTTACAAGAATCTTCCCTACAAACTATACGAGCTCACAAGATACAGCTTTAGACGAGAACAATCAGGAGAACTAGTTGGCCTTAGACGTCTTAGAGCATTTACAATGCCTGATTGCCATGCATTCTGTAAAGACATGGAACAAGCAGTTGATGAGATAAAGGCACGATTTGATTTATCTCAAAGCGTTCTAACTGAGCTTGGAATTGATGGAACTGACTATGATATGGCAATCAGATTCACTGAAGATTTTTACAATGAAAATAAAACTGCAATTGAGGAATTAGTCAAGAAACATGGAAAACCAGTATTGGTTGAAATGTGGACTGAAAAATTCTTTTATTTTGTTCTAAAATGGGAGTTTAACTTTATTGATGGACTAGGAAAAGCATCTGCTCTCTCTACAGACCAAATTGATGTGGAAAATGGTGCTAGATATGGAATTGAATTTATTGATGAAAATAACACTCCGCAACATCCAATAATCTTGCACAATTCCCCAAGCGGTGCAATTGAGAGAATCATTTATGCACTTCTTGAAAAGGCTGCAAAAGACTCCAAAGAAGGAAGAAAACCCCAATTCCCATTATGGCTGGCGCCAACACAAGTGAGAATTATTCCACTAAATGCTGAATTTAACGAGTTTTGTAAAACACTAAGTGATAAAATATCTGTAAATAACATTCGTGTGGATATTGATGATAGAAATGAAAGTATTGGAAAAAGAATTCGTGAAGCAGAAAAAGAATGGATTCGATACATTTTGGTAATTGGTGAAAAAGAAGCAAACTCTCAAAATCTTAGCATTCGTGATAGACAGACAGGGGATGTTCGTGAATTACCTTTTGATGATTTCATAAATGAAATTAATACTCAAACTAACGGAAAGCCTTTCACAGGTTTGAATTTGCCAAAATATCTCTCAAAGAGACCTCAACTAATGGTATAAAAAATGAGTTTTTTTGATTTATACATGAATGGGAATCCTTTGATCACATCTTCCAATGATGATGCTGAGCCAGTAGCTACTATATTTGGTGTCCCATTTGATTCCACTCATTCCTACAAACCTGGTTGTAGATTTGGACCTGATGCAATTCGTGATTCTTTTAACAACATTGAGATTTTTCATCCTGAACTACAAGTTAATTTAGAAACTGTAAATATTGAAGATCTTGGAAACACCCGTCATACTGTTGTTGCATCTGAAATGATTGACATGGTAAAGAAAATCACCACTGAGCTTGTTGCAAAACAACGTCAACTTTTCATTTTGGGCGGTGAGCATACTATAACTTATGGAACTTATACTAGTTTTCCAAAAGAGACAGGCTACATTGTATTTGATGCTCATTATGATTTACGTGATGAATTTGCAGATATCAAATTAAGTCACGCAGCTTACCTTAGACGAATTGTCGAGAAGAGGGGCTCTGACAATATTTTGCATGTTGGTGCCAGAGCATTTGTAAAAGAAGAGCTAGAATTTCTAATGGAAAATAACATTAAAACAATTTCTGATAGGGATATTAGAGATGGCAAAGGACCTCAATTAGTAAAAGATTATGTGTCTACTTTTGATACAATTTATTCTAGTTTTGATCTTGATGTACTTGATCCTGCATTTGCACCAGGTGTTGGTAATCCTGAAGCAGTAGGAATTACCTCTAGGGAATTGTTTGACATGATTTACTCATTCAAAGAAACAAAGGTAATTGGAGCAGATATTGTGGAATTAAATCCGTACCATGATAATGGCTCTACTGCATCCTTGGCAGCAAAAATAATTTCTACCTTGATTGCCATGAATCTTTCATCAAATCAATAAAATCACTATTCATAAAATTTGACTCTAAATTGCTTCATTTTTGTTGCTATTGCCTTTATTAGCTAGTGCCGTTGGGGTTATCACGTGTTAAATAATCTTCGAGATACACTTCGACCAACACTTGAAAAAATCGGAAAAGGATTTGCATCCACAGAACTGTCTCCAAATTTTTGGACTGTGGTGGGTCTTGTATTTGCGTTGATTTCTGCAATAGTGTATGGTCTTGGAATTGAGTTTGGTTTAATCATTGGAGGTGTATTATTACTTGTTTCGGGATTCTTTGATGTAGTTGATGGTCAAGTTGCAAGAGTTACTGGTCAGACCTCCAAAAAAGGATCCTATCTTGATTCTATGTTTGATAAGATTGCTGAAGTAGCAATATTTTTAGGAATTTTAATTGGCGGTTATGCCGAACCTTATCTGATATTGCTTGCAATTACTCTGTCATTATTGGTAAGCTATGCCAGAGCAAAATCTGATGCAATAAACATTAAACTTCAAGGAATTGGAATCGGTGAAAGAGCAGAAAGACTGTTGGTAATTTCAATTGTTGGCATAATTGGTTTTATGGATATTGCAGTTGTAATTGTTGTGATAATTGCTGGAATTACTCTAATTCAAAGAATGATTTTTACTGCAAAAAACATAAAAGAATAATTCTAACGAAGTTTTCCACGTTTTCTTCTACTGTCTTCTGATCTGATTTTAAGAATTTTAAAGTGAATTGCACATGAAATACAATACCATTTCAAAACTGTTGGGGATGCAATGTATGCTCCTTGTGCACGTAGTTCTTTAGCCAATGTGTGTTCAACCAAATTTAATCTGGATGTGACCTTTTTTGCTTTGTCTTTAGGAACTGTCTGACCACAGTTTGTACATTGTACTGTACCTGATGATCCTTTTCCTCCTTTAGTACGTCCTCTACTTGCACGCTTAAGTGGCATGAAAATAAACAATTTTGCTTACTTATAATCTTGTGCCCCTGATGAAATCCCTCTATTATCCTGAAATTAGTTCATCTCCTAACCAAGAGACCAAGATCACGGTTTGTATTGAGTGGGGGAATGTGTTACCATGTCATGGCAAATCTAGACCTAGTCAAGATAGCATGGATTATCAGACAAAAGGAAAGGGAACTTACAACAATGAGATTGAATGAAAGATGTGTTAAAATAGATGCTCCAAAAGCTAACAATGATGTATTTAAAATTACCATTCCAACAATTACATAAATTGCAAAACTATCCATAATTTGGACTCATTTTGCAATTGTAGATGTAGGAATTATTTTCATTTAAGAAACTGTTTGTAATATTTTATAATCCAGAATTGTGGATTACAAATGCACTTTGATGACCTCTACAACATACAATTTTTTTAATACATTTTTGCAAAAATCATTAAAATCCTTAAAATTATACCTTATTTTGAACAATAAAGATCCATGTTTTAATTCTAGATCGAATAATTTCAAATGATGGTGATGCGTGGGCTTTGTCATAATTGTTTTAGATCAGGCGTTGAATTAGTGATAGAAAAGGGTACAATTCTTTGTAAAGACTGTTTTGCCAAAAAGAATGCAAAAAACTAAATCTCTTACATCTAACATTAAAAAAATGAAATTAGCAGTATTTGCACATTGTGCAATTGATACCATTATAATCGATGGTTCTACCTATGAGCAAATTGGAGGCTCTGCTTGTTATTGTGGAATTACTGCAAGACAATTCAAATTTGATGTTGATTTGTTTACAAAATTTGGTCCAGATTTCCCAAAACAATACCTAACTGAAAATAAAATAAATTTTATAAATTCAGAATCCGAAAAAAATACTACTAAATTTGCGATTACTATTACTGGATCAGATAGAACGCTTAAGTTAGAAAATGAATGTGATCCTCTAGAGTATTCTATGGTAAATTCTGATGGACACATAGTAAGTCCAATTTTTCATGAGATCTCTGATGATGTTTTTAAAAAAATTAAAAATGATTCGAATTTTCTTTTTGTTGATCCTCAGGGTTTTTTGAGACAAAAAGACACTCATAATAATATTGGATTACAAAATACTGAACTTGATTTGTCTAATGTTAATGCCATCAAGATCAATCCTGAAGAAGGTAAGTGTCTTGTTGATGGTTCTCATGATGAAATGATGCTAGCATTACAAAAAAAAGGTGCTGAGTATGTACTCTTGACAAATAAAACTGATGTTTCTTTATTAGTAAAAGATAAAGTCTATTCAATCACTCTTCCAAACAAGAACATTCATGATACTACTGGAATAGGTGATATTTTTTGTTCAGCATTTACATGTACTATGCTAAAGGAAAAAGACTTTTTATGGGCTCTATCCTTTGCTGGAGGTGCTGCTCAGGCTGCACTTGATTCAAAAAATGTGGGATTACAGAAAATACCACAAAAAGGAATCGTGCAGAACAATGCATCATATTTTTACAATTTAATTAAATTTCGAGATTTATAATTTTTATCTCGTCAAAAGACATATTGGTTTAAAATAAAATTTTAAAATAAATTTTATTTTTGTGGATTAAGATTTTTAAAATCTAGGCATTTTGAATCATATTCATTTAGATACCTTGGGTTTTGAGTAAAAGTGTCTTCGACCCAAATTTCACATGTTTCAGCATCTATGAATTTTTTATTCGAGTCATTACTAACAAATTGTAATGCCAGAATGGCCAAAAGTATAACAATTAAAATTATTGGTACTTTTTTTGAAGAAATATCCACAATTTGCTTTGAAAATTTTTAAACTTAAGCCTATTGATTAGAAAATCTCTCATCTAATATTTTCATATGGCTATGGGATTGATCAAAACCACCAAAGACAAATATTGAAAAATCATTAAATTTATCCAAAGTATGGATACTCCATCAGAAATTAATTCTGTTTATTGGGATGAGAAAACAAAATCATGGCAATATAAGATGATAAAGGTTGACGAATATCACGGATTTACAGAATGTCAGCATTGTCGAAAACCAATGTCTCATAATATAAAATCTGATGGGGAGTTCAAAGTAGTTTATGTCAAATGTGGTTGTACTAGAGATGGTATATGAATTCTACTTTATTGTTTGAAATAATTTCAAAAATATGTGAATCTACGCATAAACTATCAAATATTCTTTTATGCTACTGAATTGATTGTTTCTTCTGTGCAAATAGGAATCTATGGTTCTGGAACTGCAGAAAATGCAGCAAAGATAATCAAAAAAATTATGTATGAAAATGGAATTAAAGCAATCTAAAAAAAAAATACAAAAAGCAAAAAAACAGATGATATAACATATTTGGCGGACAAAAAGACTACATCA
>CAZBBN010000070.1:0-6776 GCA_964490195.1 uncultured Nitrosopumilaceae archaeon | reverse complement strand
CTTCACTTAGGACTGCGTAAATTGACAATCTTCTGTTTTTCTTGTCTTCATCTTCATCCCACAATTCTCCCCTAGTAATTGGAATGTAAATTTGACTTAGGTTATTTATGATGAAATCATCGATTGCTTTTGCACTTTCATGAAATTTACATGTCTGATTTTTTTCTGTGATTTTTTGGATTAATTTTTGCAGTTTTGATAATAGCCATATGTCCGGTGATACGAGTAGATCATTTTGCTTTGCCCATGCAACTGTGTTTGACTGATCAAAATTATCGTATTGGCTATTTTGTTTAAAGTATAGGTGGAGATTGAATAATGTGTTTATTACCTGATATGGCCTTGACATCAATTCGTCGGTACTGAAACTAAGTGGCTCAATTGGGCTTGCCTTCCACATAAAATAGAATCTTATCAAATCAACTGGATATTTTTGCAATAATTCTGCACCTTCCAAAACATTTCCTTTACTTTTGCTCATTTTCCCACCATTTTCATCAAGTACATGTCCTTGAAACAAAAATGACTTGTAGGGTGGAGTAGGACCGTTGTTTAAGATTACATTTTCTATTAATAGAGTGTATGCCCATCCTCTTGTTTGATCAATTCCCTCAGTGAAAAATGGAGCTGGAATCTCATTTGCATATTCCTCATCCGTCAACGATGAGTATGGTGCAGAACCACTATTGTGCCATGTATCTAAAACATATTCCTCTCTTTTCGTTTTTGAGCTTCCACATTTTTTACACTTTATTGTAATGTTGTCAATCCATGGTCTGTGTAATTCAAAGTCAGGGCCATCAGGCAAGTTGTCTGCGTTATCAACTATTTCCTTTCTTGAGAAAAACCAGTTTTTCTTTCCACATTGCTTGCAGCCCCACACAGGTAATGGACATCCCCATATTCTTTCTCGTGAAATACACCATGGATGTCTTTCCTTGATAATTCCTAAGAATCTGTTTTTTGGTTGCTCAAAAAAGTATTCTACACTTTCTGCAGCATCAATTGCTTTGTTGTCTAGTCTGTCTAGCTTGTAAAACCATCCTCTTCTTGCAAGCCATACAATTGGATGGTGTGATCTCCAACAAAGAGGATACTTGTGTTTTATTTTTCCTATTTTTACTAGCGCATTGCACTCTTTTAGATCTTCTATAATGACTCTGTCTGCATCTCTTACAAACATTCCGTGGTATTTTCCAGCTTCTTTGGTGAATTTTACTTCATCATCAATAGGACTGAAAATTTTTACATTTCTTTTATTAGCTATTTTGATATCTTCTTCGCCGTTTGCTGGTGACAAATGAACAAGACCACTTCCTGTACTTGCATCAACAAATGTCTCTGAAACTGCAACATGAAAATTGTTTAATTTTGAGCATTCATTTAACTCTGGAATTAGATCCAGTAATGGGTGAATGTATTTTTTTCCTTCAAATTCAGAACCTTTTGCGGTTTTTTCAATTTTATAATCTTCAATTTTCATCTCTGTCATGAATTCTTCCAGCCTTGTTTTTCCAACAACCCATGTTTCGTTTTCCACTTTGACATATGCATAGTCTTCTTCAGGTTGGAAACCAACCATTGCATCAGTAACCAGAGTAAATGGCATGGTAGTCCATACTATCAAAAACGCATCTTCATCAACTAGTTTTACCTTATAGTATAACGAGGGATCTTTTACTTCTTCATACCCTTGATTTACTTCTGCATGACTAAGTGATGTCTGGCAACTAGGGCAATATGCAATTACTGTAAAGTCTTCTTCCAAAATTCCATTTTCGTGTGCTTTTTTTAGCACTTGCCATTCTCTTTCGATAAATTCATCCCTAAAAGTCCAATATGCTTTATCGTGATTAAATGACATGCCGAGCAGTTCGTCCACTTCTACCCATGATTTGTTGTATTTTTTTACAACCTTTTTACATTCAGTGACAATTCTCTCAATTCCCAATTGTTTTACTGCTTCTGTTTTTCCACCTGAAACTCCTAATTCTTTTTCCACTTGCAATTCTACTGGAAGACCTTGCGTATCCCATCCTCCATTGAATTCAATTTTTTTTCCTTGTAATGTATTGAATCTGTACCACAAATCTTTGATGACTCTGCCTCTTAGATGTCCTGCATGTGGAATGCCGTTCATTGTTGGTGGCCCTTCAATAAATCTAATTTTTTCAGGTTTATCTGATGCAAAAATCTGTTTTTCCAAATCAATAGATTTGATGTATTCTTTAACTTGAGACTCTATTGATTTTGCATCAAATTTTGTAGAGAGTTCCATCTGGGTTTTGATATGTATATGGCATTATAAAGCTAAATTGATTTTTTGAGACTTGGATTATATAATTGAGCAAAAGATGATTTTTGTTGGTAAATATACTAGTAGTTGGCTCTGGTGGACGAGAGCACGCATTATCCTGGAAATTATCTCAAAGCGATAAAGTTGAAACTGTTTTTACAGCTCCGGGAAATGGTGGCACTAAAAACAATGTCCTAATTGATGTCAATAATTTAGATGAATTAGCTGATTTTGCCCAAAAAAATAATTGCTTTACCGTAGTTGGTCCTGAGGATCCTTTGGCTGCAGGAATTGTTGATAAATTTAATCAGCAAAATCTCAAAGTTTTTGGACCTTCTCAAATGGCTGCACAACTTGAATCAAGTAAGATTTGGGCCAAGAATTTCATGAAGCGAAATAATATTCCCACAGCTAGATTTGAAATATTTGATGATGCTGATAAAGCCCAGAACTATGTGAAATCGCTTGATTACAACGTGGTGGTAAAAGCGGATGGTCTTGCAGCAGGAAAGGGAGTCATTGTTTGCAATGGTGTTGAGGATGCCGTTGTTGCAATTCAAACAATTCTTGTCAAAAAAACATTTGGTGAGGCTGGAAATCGAATCATCGTCGAGGAGAGAATTGATGGTGTTGAGGCATCATACATTGCACTTTCTGATGGTGAAATAGCCCTTCCTATGGCATCTAGTCAAGATCATAAGAGAATTTTTGATAATGACAAAGGTCCTAACACTGGTGGAATGGGTGCATATTCTCCTACACCAATTATTACAGATGTATTAGCAGAAAAAATACAAAAAAAAATTATTGATAAAACTATACAATCTATGAAAAATGAAGGTATTCCGTTCAAGGGATTTTTGTATGCTGGAATTATGATTAGGGATGATGAACCCTATGTTTTAGAATATAATGTCAGGATGGGTGATCCTGAATGTCAGCCAATTGTGATGCGAATGGATTTTGATTTGTATGATTATTTTGTTGCAAGCATTGATGGCAAATTATCTGATATGCCTTTACCTGCTTGGAAAAATCAATATGCTGTATGTGTTGTTTTGGCATCCCAAGGATATCCTGAATTATATGCTAAAAATGAAGAGATTTCAGGTTTTGATTTTATTCCAAAAGAATCATATGTTTTTCATGCTGGTACGAAAAAAGTAAATGGAAAAATTTTTTCCAATGGTGGACGAGTTTTAGGAGTTACGGCTTTGGGTGATACTTTGGAGGATGCAATTAGCAATGCATATACTGCATCTGATAAAATATCTTGGAATAATAAATATTGCAGAAAAGATATAGGTAAAAAAGGATTATCTTATCTCTGAGTCTGAAAAAATCTATCTTCTGTCACAATCCAATCAATAATTACATCATGATCTGATTTTGGAATGTTTTTTACAATTTGTTTTTCCAAAGTCAAGGCAATTGCTGTTGTATTATTTTCAGCTAGAAATTTATCGTAGAATCCATGGCCATATCCTAATCTTACTCCGTCTGGAGAAATGCCTACAGTTGGGATTAAAATCACATCTAGATTGTTATTTGTTGGACAGTCATCTTTGGGCTCCATGATATCGAATCTTCCCTTTTCTAGGCTCGAAAAATCCTTTATTTTCCTAAATTCCATCTTCTCCCCAATCACTTTTGGTAAAAATACCTCTTTTCCATCACTGATTAATTCTTGAATGATGTCTTGTGTGAAAATTTCACTTTGAATTGGATAATAGACTCCAATTTTTTTAGCATTTTTGAATGCATAAATCTTTTTTAATTTTTTTTGCATCTTCTCACTTGCGATCTTCAGTAGATCAAAAGATGTGTTATCTCTTTTTTCTAAAAGAAGATTTCTGAGTGAATCTTTTTTAGGATTACCTTCCAATTTGACTACTCAGTGATGCTGCTGTGATTGTATTTTTTAATAACATGGCAACTGTCATGGGACCAACGCCTCCTGGAACTGGTGTTGCAAAAGAAGCTTTTTTAATAATTTCTTCATAATCTGAATCTCCAACCAATTTTTCTTGAAATCGTGATATTGCAACATCGATAACAATTGCACCCTCTTTAATCATCTCGGGCGTCAATGTGAATTTGTTTCTATCTCCCACTCCTGTTATGATAATATCTGCAGATTTACAAAACTCAGTGAGATTCTTTGTTTTAGAATGACATGTAATCACAGTTGCATTCTTTTCTAATAATAAATGATAAAGCGGTTTTCCTACGAGATTGCTTCTATTAATTAGAACAATATTTTTTCCCTCTAAACCAATTTTATGATATTCAAACATCTCCATTATTCCTGATGGCGTACATGCAACAAGTGCTGCTTTTTTCATAGCTAGCAATCCTGCATTGTGTGGAGTCAATCCATCTACATCTTTTAGTGGTGAGATTCTCGATGTGGTTGCAAATTCATCTAACTGTTCAGGCAATGGCAGTTGAACTAAAATTCCATGTACCGAATTATCAGTGTTTAGATTATCAATAATTTTATTCAGTTCCATTTGAGTAATATCTGAATCAAGTTTGTAATCTTTTGTTGCAATTCCTACCTCTTCACATGCAATATGCTTGTTTCTTACATACGTTGCAGATGCTGGGTTATCTCCAATCAAAATCGTGGCCAGACAAGGGTTGATTCCTTGGGCTTTGAGTTCTGCTGCTGCCTTTTTGACCCTATCTTTGACTGATTGAGCAATTGCTTTGCCGTCAATCTTGATGCCTGTCATATTCTGATTTTGATTTGTAGATATTTAATTCTTGGAATTCTTTAATGAAAATCATAGAAAAGAAATTTAATGGTGATATTTCTAGTCACAACATGTTTGTAATGATGGCCGATGTTCAACTCAAAGAAGGTGCTGAAGATGATTTCAAAAAATGGTTTTCAGAATCAAACAAAGTGCTGGCACACTTTCCGGGGTTTATCTCTAGACGCTTTCTAAAATCTAATGATGGAAGTTATAGGATTATTGTTGAGCATGAAAGCAAAGAAACTTTCATTCAGATGCATAATAGCCCAGAACATGATAAACTTCATCCTGAGGGACATTCTTACATGAGTGCGCCACCTGCACGAAAAACATTTTCAATTATTGCTGAATAAATTGAAACTTGATTATGACTTGAATTCATATCTTGAAAAAATTAAAAAAAGTAATTCTTATTTCCACACTTTTATTAATCGCGATAGTCTTGCTGCAGGTATTTTGGTTTTACAATCAGGCGAGGAAGATACTCAAGAACCACATGATAGTGATGAAGTATACTATGTCATTTCAGGTGATGGTTTTTTGAAAATTAAAGACAAAGATTACAAAGTTTCAAAAAATAAATTATTTTTTGTTGCAAAAGATGTAGAGCATTTTTTTCATGGTAACACAAAAGAGCTTAAAGTCTTGTATTTTTTTGGCGGGCCTGATTCTTAACTGATAATGGTTCTTCTTCCAGAAACTTTGACTTTGTTCCTTGCAATTAGATTTATTGCTTCAGGATAGATTCTGTGCTCTTCTTTTAGAATTCTTTTTGATAATGATTCTTCTGTATCGTTTTCTTTGATTTTGACAACTGCTTGGATTATTACTGGTCCCGTATCCATTCCTGTATCGACAAAGTGAACTGTGCATCCTGAATACTTTGCACCATATTCTAATGCCTGTTTTTGTGCATTTAGCCCTGTAAAACTTGGGAGCAATGCTGGATGAATATTGATTATTCTATTTTTGAATTTTTTTACAAATTGTGGGCTGATTATCCTCATAAATCCTGCAAGACATACAAGGCCATTTTCTGGAGTGACTCTGTATTTTTTTAGAATTAAGATAATTTTTTTGTCATAATCTGCCCTACTTCCTACAAATCCTTTACTCTCAATAATCTCTGTATTGATTCCTAACTTCTCTGCAATTTTTAGCCCTCTTACATCTGATTTGTTTGAAATTACTACTGCTGGGTTAATTGGGATCTTTTTGCTTTTAATTGACTTTAGAATATTTTCCATGTTGCTCCCACGACCTGAGATTAGAATTCCTAGATTTAGCAACTAGTCAATACTGAATCAAACCTGCAATTTATATCAAATCCAATTATTTTGATTTTCGTTGCCCAGAAAAGTCAGGATGACTAAAAATGGAATCCTGTGTGAAGTTAATGAAAAACGTGTTTACTTGGATCCTAAAAATAGTGATATCACGGGAATTAATTTTGTGTCTCATGCCCATTCTGACCATCTTCCAACCAAAAATGGTGGGACCATTTTATCCTCAATTGAGACAAACGAAATAGCTAATCTTCGAGGCTTTAAAATGGAAAACCATGTAGAATCCCTGGATGATTTTTCTCTAATTGACAGTGGTCATATTCTTGGTGCCAAGGGTTTGCTTTTTGATGACATCTTCTATACTGGAGATATCTGTACACGGGATAGAGGTTTTCTAAAAGGTGCCAAAATTCCAAAATGTAAAACACTGAT
>CAZBBN010000069.1:0-6809 GCA_964490195.1 uncultured Nitrosopumilaceae archaeon | reverse complement strand
ATGTCTTTTATGTTTAGAGTCTTCATCTCTGAGATAACTTTTATGCAAGCATCTAAAAGCATACAAGCTTCAGTTTTTGTAATCTTTTTTTGCAAGTATGACAGCTTCCACACACTATTGCCAATCTCATATGTGGTAAGATCAAGAACTGCCTGCCCTGACAAAATAGAAAGTGATCTTGAGCCTTTGTTTAATAAGAGATTTAGCAGTGCACTAGTGTCATAAAGTCTTTTCATCTTTCATCCCTTGATGATCTAACAGTCTTTACAATGTCCTCCATTTTTATCTTGGAGCCTATCTCACTGCTAATCTCATCAAGCTTGGATCCTCAATCATGATTGTGCTTCTTTTTGCCATACTGTATGAAGTTATTATCATATTATTTATGATTTTCCAATCTATTGGAATCTTTACCATGACAAACAAAACGGTATACTGCCAATTGTAATCTTCTCTAAAGTAGTACAAATGAACCTTGAATACATTTTATTTCTAATGACTGTTCTGATGAAATTCAGTCTCTTTTCAAATATGACTAATTAGAAAATTATTCTGACCCTTCATATCAAGTTTAAAAATCTTACATATACACAATTGCTCACGCAATTCAAAGACGTGTGTTTTTTTTACTTTGATGAAATACTTGGAACTTTTTTAGATTTTGATTTTTGATATTACGTAACAAAGAATGCATATCTGGAATACCGAATTTTAGAAATTAAGAAAATGGCCAAAGAATTTGATAAAGAAGGGTAGGATTATTTTTTTGATTTTTTCTTCATTTCCTTTAATCTCGATTTGGTTACTTTGACTGATTGTTTTTGATTCTTCTCCATTTTGTTTGCAATCGAATCAATCTGCTTGATTATTTTTGATTGCAATTCTGTAGAATTTGCCTTTAATAATTTCTTTTTTAATTTTTTTAATTGGTCCGAATAATTTTTAAAATCATTTTTTAATTCATCAAGGTATGAATCATTCATAATTGTTTTTCATGTATCTTATATTTTAGGTATTTTTTATGATCTGGATTTATAATATTATTTGTTTTAATTAATTTATGCAATTACTTGGAATTCTTCAGATTAGATCATATGAGAAAATAAGAGAATTTTTACATGAAGAACATGTGGGACGTCTCTCCAGTATTGATGCAAATGGATTTCCTCAAATTATTCCAATGAATTTTGTATTTCTAAATGATGCAGTTTATATGCATTCTCATGTAAAGGGTGAAAAATTAGATAATATTTCTAGAAATAACAAAGTTGGATTTGAAGCAGACAGAGAACTAGAATTCTTGCCCTCATATTTTGAGGATCCTCATAATGCATCGCTTGCAGATACCTTGTACATCAGTATTGTAATAAAGGGAATTGGCATGTTTGTCTCAGATAGAGGGGAAAAAACACTTGCACTCAATGAATTGATGAAAAAATATCAGCCTGAAGGACAATATGACCCAATTGAATCGGATATGCGAGTTTTAGATGCAGTTAGCATAATCAAAGTTGTTCCCAAAACCATTCATGGTAAATACAAAATAGGACAACACTTGAAGCCTGAAGACAGAATGGATCTTGCAAAAAATATTTTGAAAAAAAACTCTCCCTCATCTAAACAAACTCTAAAAATTATGGGTTTTGAGGAAACTGCTGATGGCTTGAGTATGATTGATGAACCTATTTGGTAATTTAGAAACTATTTTTCTTATTTTATCTCAGTTTCTCTAAATAGAATACTCTCTCACCTATCAACAGGGACAAAATAAAAATTCAATCCCCAATAAAGGACCGTTAAACCAACTGATTTTTTTCCAAAAATTATTTTTCCAACTTTAATGCATGATTGTGGCTGTGAATTGTTTTTTTGTTTACCTTTGGTTTTCAATTAAGAAACGTTAGCTATAAGTTCACTTTTTAAGGATTGTGTATGTTGGAGCAAACATCTGAATTTGAATTGGTATCTGACTATTCTCCTACAGGGGATCAGCCTCAAGCAATTGATGCTCTAGTTGAAGGTGTAAAGAAAAAGTCCATCCAAACATTACTTGGAGTTACAGGAAGTGGAAAGACATTCTCTATTGCAAATGTTATTGCTAGGACAGGAAAGAACACACTCGTAATTTCTCATAATAAAACTCTAGCAGCCCAACTTTATTCAGAATTAAAACAATTCTTTCCAAAAAATAACGTGGGTTATTTTGTTTCCTATTATGATTATTACCAGCCAGAAAGTTATCTCCCTCAAACTGATACCTATATTGAAAAGGACACTCAAATTAACGAAAAAATTGAAAAATTAAGACTAGAAGCAACTGCGATGCTTTTATCAGGAGAGCCTACAATAATTGTCTCTACTGTTTCATGCATTTACTCTTTGGGAAATCCAAAAGATTGGGAGGACTTGGCAATTACATTGAATATTGGAGATGAAATTAAACGAACAGAGATAATTCGAAAATTCGTTGATGCAAGATATGAAAGAAATGATACTGAAGTAGCACCAGGAAACTTTAGAGTAAAGGGTGATACCATTGATGTAACTCCTGCATACTCTGAAGATTTAGTAAGAATTTCTCTGTTTGGTGATGAAATCGAAAAAATTACATTACTTGATCACGTATCTTTAAAAGAAAAAAAGAAAATATCTCAAATGAAAATTTTTCCTGCAAAACACTATCTTATTGCCAAAGATGTTCGTCAAAAAGCTGTCAATTCAATTAAAAAAGAATTACAAAAACGACTTCCTGAATTAAATGAACTAGAAAAACAAAGACTTGAAATGCGAACAAAATATGATTTGGAAATGATTGAAGAATTAGGATATTGTTCTGGTATTGAAAATTATTCTCGACATTTTGATGGAAGATCAGCTGGAGAAAAAGCATTTTGCTTGATGGATTTTTTTGGAGATGATTATCTTTTGGTAATTGATGAATCTCATGTAACATTGCCTCAACTTCATGGGATGTACAAGGGGGATCATTCTAGAAAAAAAGAACTTGTAACTTATGGATTTAGATTGCCAAGTGCATATGACAATAGGCCACTAAAATTTGAGGAATTCGAAGACTATATCAAAAATACAATATTTGTCTCTGCAACTCCTTCTGAATATGAGAAAAAAACCTCATCTAAAATTGCTGAACAACTTGTAAGGCCCACTGGTCTGCTTGATCCACTAGTGGAAATTAGATCCACTAGGGGCCAAATGGATGATTTAATTACTGAAATAAACAAAAGGGCAGCAAAATCTGAGCGTGTTTTGGTGACTACCCTTACTAAAAGAATGGCAGAAGATTTGGCAGAATATCTCTCCAAAAAACAGGTAAGGGTCAGATACATGCATTCTGAAATTGAAGGATTGCAAAGAACTGAATTAATTAGGCAATTACGCCTTGGAGAATTTGATGTTCTTGTTGGAATCAATCTGCTTCGAGAAGGATTGGATATTCCTGAAGTATCCTTGGTTGCAATATTGGATGCTGATAAGGAAGGATTTCTTAGAAATTTTACCAGCTTAATTCAGACGTGTGGTCGTGCTGCAAGAAATGAAAATGGAACTGTGATAATGTATGCTGATAACAATACACAATCTATGATAAATGCAATGAATGAAACTAAACGTCGAAGAGAAAAACAAATTCAATATAACATTGAACACCATATTACACCTAAAACTATCACAAAATCAGTACCAGAACAAGAAATCACATTAGATGAGTCTAAATTAAAATCAACCCATGATCTAAATAATGACATTATTGATTTGGACGCCCAAATGAAAAAATATTCTGAAGACTTGGATTTTGAGCGGGCAATTGAATGCAGAGATAGAATAAAAAGACTAGAAAAGGAGATTCAATTCAAGGATGGCAGAAAATAAATTAAAAATTCGTGGAGCTCGACATCACAATCTAAAGAATTTGGATATTGATATTCCAAAAAATAAGCTAGTTGTAATTACTGGGTTGTCCGGATCTGGCAAGTCTACGTTAGCTTTTGATACAATTTATGCAGAAGGACAAAGACGATATGTCGAATCTCTTTCTGCATATGCACGACAATTTCTAGAAATGATGGACAAGCCTGATGTTGATTCTATTGAAGGGCTGTCTCCTGCAATTTCCATTCAACAAAAAACTACTAGTAAAAATCCTCGCTCTACTGTGGGTACAACAACTGAAATTTATGATTACATGCGATTACTTTATGCACGAATTGGAATTCCATATTGTACAAACTGTGGTAGAAAGGTATCGACACAATCAGTTGAGAGAATATGTGATTCTGTACTGAAAGATTTCTCGGGAAAAAAGATCTTGATTTTGGCCCCTATCATTCAAAGAAAAAAAGGGACATATGAGAAATTATTTGAGCAAATCAAAAAGGATGGCTATTCTAGAATACGCCTAAATGGTGAAATTTTGAGCCTGGATGATGAGATTCCTCCGCTTGATCGTCAAAAATGGCACAACATTGAGATAATAGTTGATAGAATTACTACTGAAAAATCTGAGAGATCTAGAATCTTTGAGGCAATTCAGACTGCAATAAAAGCATCAAAGGGTGATGTAATGATTGCAACAGACAAGTCTGAAAAAATCTTTTCCCAAAATAATGCCTGTCCCTACTGTGGATTGACAGTTGGTGAATTAGAACCGCGTTCATTTTCTTTTAATTCTCCATTTGGCATGTGTAAAACTTGTAATGGCTTGGGAGTAAAGATGGAATTTGATGCTGATTTAGTAATTCCTGACAAATCAAAGTCAATTTTGGATGGGGCAATAGTTCCATGGAGTGGCAGATTCTCATCATTTAGAAGACAAGCATTAAGGGCTGTTGGAATGAAATTTGGTTTTGATTTAATGACTCCTTTGGAAAAAATTAAACCAAAACATTTTGATATTATTTTACATGGTACATCTGATTTGATTGATTTTAAATATCGTTCACAATCTGGGGATTCATCTTGGCAGTATACTGATGCATTTGAAGGCGTACTTGTAAATCTTCAACGAGTTTTTATGGAAACTGATTCTGAGTCAAAACGTGAATGGCTAAAACAATTCATGCGTGATACTCCGTGTACTACATGTAATGGTAAAAAATTAAAACCTGAATCTCTTGCAGTAAAAATCAACGAACAAGGAATAATGGATGTTTGCAATATGTCCATTGATCATTGTTATGATTTTTTCTCTACTCTAAAATTAACTGAAAATGAACAATACATTGCAAAAGATGTTCTAAAAGAAATTAGAGAACGTCTAGAATTTTTAATGAATGTGGGATTGAATTATTTATCATTAAACAGATTAAGCTCCACATTATCTGGAGGAGAATCTCAAAGAATTCGATTGGCAACTCAGATAGGCTCTAACTTGACTGGTGTTTTGTATGTGCTTGATGAGCCAACAATTGGATTGCATCAGCGTGATAATGCTAGACTAATTAAAACGCTAAACAAGCTACGAAATCTTGGAAATTCTGTTATTGTAGTGGAGCATGACGAAGAAGTTATCCGAAATTCAGACTGGATAGTGGATTTGGGGCCGGGTGCAGGTGTTCATGGGGGGAACGTAGTTTTTGAAGGAACTGTGAATGAAATTCTTAATGCAAGTAACTCTATTACTGGAGCATACCTAAAGGATAATTCTTTGATATCCTTACAAAACAAAATCCGCAATAGGTCTGGCTCATTAATAATAAAAAAAGCATCAGAAAATAATCTTAAAGATATTGATGTTGAGATTCCACTGGGACTTTTTGTATCTATAACTGGAGTTTCGGGTTCTGGAAAATCCACTTTGATTAATGATGTTTTGCTTAAAACCTTGGAAAGTCATTTTTACAAAACAAATGTTAGACCAGGTAATCACGAAGAAATTATTGGTTTAGAAAATATTGATAAAGTTATTGCAATTGATCAGTCTCCAATTGGAAGAACACCTCGTTCAAATCCTGCAACATATATCGGTGCATTTACTCCTATTAGAGAACTATATGCAAACACCGCATTGTCAAAAGAACGTGGTTATGCTCCAGGACAATTTTCATTTAATGTAGCTGATGGTAGATGTTTTGCATGTGATGGAGATGGTGTTAAACAAATTGAAATGCAGTTTTTGTCTGACGTTTATGTAAAATGCGATGAATGTAAAGGAAAAAGATACAACACTGAAACATTATCTGTGTTGTATAAGAGTAAAAATATTTCAGATATTTTGGATATGACAGTTTATGAAGCATTAAATTTCTTTGAAAATGTTCCTTCGATTAAAAGAAAACTGCAAACTGTATATGATGTTGGATTGGGATATATCAAACTTGGACAATCATCAACCACGCTTTCTGGTGGAGAAGCTCAAAGAGTAAAACTTGCATCGGAACTATCTAAACGTGGTACTGGAAAAACTCTCTATATTTTAGATGAGCCTACAACAGGATTGCATTTTGCAGATGTTCAAAAATTGCTTGATGTTCTTAATCGATTGGTAAACTTGGGAAACACTGTTGTGGTAATTGAGCATAACATGGATGTAATCAAAAATTCTGACTGGTTAATTGATCTTGGACCTGAAGGAGGTGATGAAGGAGGTAGAGTTGTATCTACTGGAACCCCTCAAGAGGTTGCAAAAGCACCAGGAAGTTACACTGGAAAGTATTTGAAAAAATTACTAAAAAAATGACTCTTGATATTTCTAAAATTACCATTCCTACTAACCCTGGAATCTATTTGATGAAAGATTCTGATGGAAAAATCATCTATATTGGAAAAGCAAAGAATCTAAAGAATCGAACAAA
>CAZBBN010000068.1:0-6913 GCA_964490195.1 uncultured Nitrosopumilaceae archaeon | reverse complement strand
GGATCTTCATTTACTAATGGCGGTTTTATAAAATTTGGACCTGATAAAAAACTGTATGTTGGTACTGGAACAGTTTCAGATGAATCTCATCTTCCACAGGATCTAAATTCTTTATCTGGAAAGATTTTAAGATTAAATGATGATGGAACAATTCCTGATGATAATCCATTTTTAGATTCGCCTGTTTATTCCTTGGGACACAGAAATCCTCAAGGAATGACTTGGGATAATAACGGTAACATGTTTGAAGCAGAATTTGGACCTGAAAAAAATGATGAAATCAATATAATTAAAGCAGGAAAAAATTATGGTTGGCCTGAGCAAGAATGCTCTGGCGATGAGAATTTTGAAGATGCCATTCTCTGTTATGATCCAAGCATAGAACCAGGTGGTATTCTATATTATTCTGGAGATAAACTTGATTTTGAATTTCCATTTATTATGGCGTCTATGAGATCTGCCAATCTCTATCAGGTAGATTTTGAGAAGGGACTAAGCTCACAAAAATCCATTCTTAGTGGAATTGGGAGAGTTCGTGATGTAGTTGAAGGCAGTGATGGAAGTCTCTATGTAATTACTTCAAATACTGACGGAAAAGGTTTTCCAGATAGAATGGATGATAAATTATTGAGGATATTGAAATAAAATGCCAGATTCATCAATTTCAAAATTGTTTGAAAAATCAAGAAAAGAAAGACTTGATATTGTTGCAAATTTTGCAAATCTTTCTAGTGATGATATTGATGTTTTACAAAGTGAAAACGGAGGGATTTCGTTTGACAAAGCAGACAAAATGGTTGAAAATGCTATTGGTACATTTTCATTGCCATTGGGAATTGCAACAAATTTCAAGATCAATGGGAAAGATTACATTATTCCAATGGTAATTGAAGAACCGTCTGTTATTGCTGCAGCTTCAAAGGGAGCAAAAATTGCACGAATAAAGGGGGGATTTGATGTTTCAGCAATTGAATCTTACAGTATTGGTCAAATACAAGTTTTAGATGTTGACATTCCTGCAGCAATCAAACAAATTGAAAATTCGTCTAAAGAAATTTTAGATTTGGCAAATTCTAAAAGTAACACTTTATCTAAAATGGGAAAAGGTGCAAAAGAGATCACTTGTAAAGAAATTGATACGCCTTCTGGTAAAATGCTAATTGTTGAACTCTTAATTGATGTTGGAGATGCTATGGGTGCAAATATAACAAATACAATGTGTGAGGCTGTTTCGCCATTAATTGAAAAGCTCTCCGGTGGCAGAACACTACTCCGTATATTGTCAAATTATTCCACTAGAAGAATTGCAAAAGCAACAGCAGTATTTGAAAAAGAAGCAGTTGGAGGAGCTGAAGTCGTTGATAACATTATCCTGGCATTTGAATTTGCTGATAATGATGTTTATCGAGCAGTTACACACAACAAAGGAATCATGAATGGAACTATAGCAGTTGCAAATGCTGTTGGCCAAGATAGCAGGGCTATTGAAGCTGCAGCAAACGCATATGCTGCAGAATCTGGCAAATATCGTTCTCTTAGTAAATGGAGTAAAGATACTGAAGGTAATTTAGTTGGAACTTTGGAGATTCCTTTATCCGTTGGAATTGTTGGCGGAATTGCAAATGTCCATCCAATGGCTAAAGTTTGCACAAAAATTCTTGGAGTTTCATCTGCACAAGAACTTGCATGTATTATGACTGCTACTGGATTGGCTCAAAATTATAGTGCCATTCGTGCTCTTGCAACTGAAGGTATTCAAAAAGGCCACATGCGTCTTCATGCTAGAAATCTTGCAGCAGCTGCAGGAGCTACAACTGAACAAATTGATGATATTGTTCAAAAAATGATTGAAGAAAAGAAAATTTCACTTGATAGGGCCAAAGAATTATTATCTCATTCTAAAAGTGATTCATAATTCTTTTATGGCTTTTAGAAATAATTCATCTTTCCAAATTATCTGTTCTGGATAACAATTTAACATATAACCATTTGATATAGGATAAAACTCCCAATCATTACATTCAGTATCAAATTCATAAGGACGTGTATTTTCATTTTCCCAATCGAAACCGTTTTGAATTTCTGAGTTAGGATAACCATGTCCACGAATCAATGTTATTTTATTAGTAGTGATATCGACTTTGACTTTAGCATATAAAGAATTAGGGTACAAAAAAATCACATTATCATGAGATGTAATTGCATCAAACATTGTTTGTGAAACATATTCACTATGTAATACTATGACCTTATCATAATTTTTTAAAATATTTGGATTATTATGTAACTCTAAATCTGATATTGAATCATATCCTAATAGTTGTAAAATTTTTACAGAATTTGCACTAGACTTGTAATCTAATTTATCTATGGATGATATTTTTGTAGTTAAACATTTTGCATTACATTTTTGATTGTAAAAATCATAAAATCCATTTTCTGAATATGCACTAGCTGTAAATGTTGGAATAATAAAGACTACTTTTTTATCTTCATCCAAAACACTGATTTTATTGTATGTTTGAATTAATTCCTTTTTTAAACCAAATGTCGCCTTTAGTGGAATTGTTATTCCATCAATTACTGTAAGATCATTTGGGTCAACTAAAACTTTGAACAATCCTTCAGAATTCCATTCAATTAATTCAACTTCATTATTTTGATTACCTTCAAAATTATTTAATAAACTTCCTTCATATGCAAAATAGAGTGAAGATATTGTGATTCCTATAATCACTACACTTACTGTTGCAATTTTACCTAACTTCATACTATTAATTTTAAAGTTAAATTGAGGCTTTTATACAGTTTCTTTGATATCTCAAAATGACTGAAATAAAATTTGCCATCCCAAAAGGAAGTTTAGAAGAGGCAACTTTCAAACTATTAGAAAAATCTTGGACTAAAGTAAATAGAAAAAGTAGAACATATCGTGTTTATCTTGATGATCCAAATATCATAGTCAAAATGCTTCGACCTCAAGAGATTCCAACTTTGGTGGCAGAAGGATTGTATGATGTAGGCATTACTGGTAAAGATTGGGTAGGTGAAACAAACTCTGACGTTGAGCCTATTTTGGATTTAGAATATGGCAAAATCAGACTAGTGATAGCTTTTCCAGATAAATATCATTATAAAAATCTCGATGAAATGATTGCAGATTACGGCAAAAAGAAAAAAACACTTCGTATTTCTTCAGAATATCTTACCACTGCTTCAAAGTTTCTAAAACAATGCAAGTCTTACAAAAAATATTATGGTTCTAAAGATCCACTAATTGTAACACCATGGGTACGATTGGGAACAAACAAAAACGTTCAAATTCATTTATCCTTTGGCGCAACTGAAGCAAAACCTCCTGAAGATGTTGATGCTATAATGGATGTAACAGAAACTGGAACAACATTAAAACAAAATAAACTGAAAATTGTTGATCAAGTACTTACATCTACTGCACATTTGATTGTAAACAAAAAATCGTTAAAAGATCCAAAAAAACGTGAAAAGATATTTGATATTGTTACTCTTATGAGAGGTGCTGTTCATGGTAGAAAATATTTGCACATTTACCTAAATGTAGAGGGAAAAAATCTAAAGAAACTTTTGGCAGAGATGCCTTCACTGAAAAAACCAACTGTTAGTCCATTAAGTGAGGAAGGATGGTTTGGAATAAACACAGTCATAAAAAAAGAAGAATTTTACAAACTCATTCCTAAACTCCGAAAGATTGCCCAAGGTCTTGTAGTTCACGAACCACGACAAATTCTTGAGCTTGAGGAGATAAAGCGTGACGAAGAAAATTGATAAGAATAATCAAAGTTTCTAACGTTGAAAAATTTGCAGCCAAAATTATTCCAAAGCAGCATCAAAAAAACAAATCCATTGTTGAATCCATTTTAAAGGATGTAAAAAAAAATGGTGATGATGCATTGCGAAAATATGAAAAAAAATTCAGCAAGGCAAATATCTCTTCATTCCGTTTATCTAAAGTTGAAATAAAAAATGCATATTCTAAGGTATCAAAATCTGAAATTGATGCACTATGTTTAGCAAAAACTAGGCTGGAAAAAACAGAATCTGCTCTCAAATCTCTATTAAAAAATAAAATAATCTGTAATGATGGAATTAAAATCACCAAAAAATTTACTCCAATTCAAAGTACAGGATGCTACATACCAGGAGGATTGGCAAGATATCCAAGTTCTGCCATAATGTCTATAGTTCCAGCTAAAGTTGCAGGTGTTCCTAGAATTGTAGTAGTCTCCCCTCCAAACTCTGATGGTAAAATTGATCCATTGACAATTGTTGCAGCAGATATTTGCGGTGCAAATGAAATATACAAAACAGGTGGTGTACAAGCAATTGCCGCATTATCGTATGGAACAAAAACAATTACCAAAGTCGATAAAATAGTTGGCCCTGGCGGTGCATTTGTTACTAGTGCAAAATATCTAGTTAGTGAACAAATTGGAATTGATATGCTTGCTGGTCCTACTGAATTAGGAATTATTGCAGATAATTCAACAAATCCAAAATTTATTGCACTAGATTTGATTTCTCAAGCAGAACATAGCAGTGATACTTTTTGTTATCTTGTTACTACTTCAGAAAAACTTGCACAGTCAGTCAGTAATGTAATTTCTGAATTATTGCCTAAAATTCAAAGAGCAAATTTTGTAAAATCCAGTCTAAAAAATAATGGATTTATTGCGATTTGTAAAACACAAACTGATATGATAAAACTTGCAAATATCTTGTCTCCTGAACATTTGCAAATAATGACAAAAAATCCTGAATCAATTTCCTCCAAAATAACTTCTTCAGGACTGATTTTACTTGGAAATGACACCCCATCTTCTGCTAGTGATTATGTTTTAGGCTCAAATCACATCCTTCCTACCAGTGGATTTGGAAAAATTCGCGGGTCTCTTTCAGTTTTTGATTTCATTAAAATTAGCACTCAAGTTACATGCACAAAATCATCACTGTCAAAACTTTCAAAACATCTACAAGTTTTAACAAAAGCTGAAGGACTATTCAATCATTATGAATCAGTTAGAGGTAGATTGAAATGAAAAAAAATTGGTTTGATGAAAAAATTAAAAAATTCTCTTCTATTGGAGGTTACAAAAAACCTGATCTTCTTAAAGATGCTGTAAAACTTGATTCAAATGAAAACTATGTAATTCCAAAACAGTTTCAAAATGATATTCTTTTGTCAGCTAAAAAAAATTCTGACGTAAGAGAATATCCGTTAGGTGGTGTAGAGAAATTAATTGATCTGATATCTAAATTCATTAAAATCCCTTCTTCAATGATAGGTGTTGGAAATGGATCTGATCAAATTTTAGATTTGATACTATCTAATTTTGCATCAAAAAAGACCAAGGTTCTTACATCTAATCCGACATTTGGATTTTTTGAAGAACGCTGTAAATTATATTCTATTCCTTTGATTGCAATTCCATTTTCAAACACAATGAAACTAGACATTAAAGATTTTCTTAAACAATCTAAAGATGTAGAAATTCTTTATCTTGACTCTCCAAACAATCCTACTGGATTTCAATTTCCAAAAAATGAACTACAAAAACTCATTAAATCTTTTGAAGGTCTTGTGATAATTGATGAGGCATATGGGGAATTTGGCAATTATTCTCTTGCCAACATGGTAAAAACTCATCAAAATCTGATTGTTGTTCAGACTTTATCAAAATCATTTGGTTTGGCAGGTCTTAGATTGGGATATTTTATTGCAAATAAGAAATTCACTGATACTTTTATGAATGTATTACAATATCCATATCCTCTAAGTACTATTACTATTGAAGCTGGAATTTCAGCTTTAGAAAAAGCAAATATAATGAATGATGCAGCAGACATCATCAAAACTGAAAGAAAAAGAATTATTGAAACCCTACGGAAATATGATTCCTTTGAAGTCTTTGATTCCAAGGCTAATTTTGTACTTTTTGATGCTCATGGTTCCTACAAACGAGTATTTGCAGCACTTGCAGAGCAAGGAATCTCAATTCGTAAATTAGGAAAAATTGGTAATCATGAAGGATGTCTTAGAGTTTCAATTGGTACTAAAGAGATGAATTCAAAATTTTTATTGGCAATCCGTGATTTATTGGGATGACCTTAACAAAAAAATCTGATGGGATTTACATTGATAACTCTAGTATCGATGTGTTAAATGAAATTGATGCTGTGATATTTGATTGTGATGGTGTTTTAATCGATATCACAAAATCCTATGATTTGGCAATCATTAAAACTACAAAATACATCTTGGAGACTTTTGCAAAAATTAACGATTCTATAGATGTTGATTTTAAAATAATTGATGGATTCAAATCAACTGGTGGATTCAATGATGAGGTTGATCTCACATACGCTGCAATAATTTCTCTAGTAGCTGCAAAAAAATTACAAAAAGATCCGTCTAGTTTTATTTTTGATGTGATAAAAAATGCAGATTCATCTGGTATTGAATCTGTAGAAAAATATATAGAAAATCTAGCAGATATCTCTGAAATCAAAAAACAATTATCGTATCCTAGCCCACATCATGAAAATATTTTGTATCAAAATTTTGATCAAATTTTTTATGGTCCCAAATTGTATCAAAAATTATTTGAAAAATCATCAAAATTTAGTGCTCCTGGTCTAATAGAACAGGATGATGTGATTTTAAATGATTTTTTACTTGAAAAATTACAAAAAAAATTTGATTCAAAAATTGCAATGGTGACTGGTAGGGGAAAAGAATCTGTGAGATATTCGTTAAAGGAATTGTTGCAAAAATTTGATCTAAAAAATTCAGCATTCCTTGAAGATGAATCACGAGAACTTGCAAAACCTAATCCTCAATCTCTTTTAGACTCTATTGTTGGACTGAATAGTTTTT
>CAZBBN010000067.1:0-7008 GCA_964490195.1 uncultured Nitrosopumilaceae archaeon | reverse complement strand
TATATGACTTTAACAACAAGCTCAACTTTTCCTCAATTTCATTCTAAAAAGAGTCCTATGATCAATCAAATCAGGAAAACAATAATGAATCATAATCTATCTTTAGTGTTATCTTTGTTCTTGCTTGCTGGAATTATAGTTCCAGCATATGCTCAAACAAATTCTGATGGTGTGGTGATAAATGAAGTTGACATCAATCCGCCCGGGAATGATGCTACATCAGTATCTGAGTGGGTAGAGCTTTACAATCCAACTGATTCTGAAATTAATTTAGGTGGTTGGAAAATTGCATCAACTACAGTTCTCAAAAAAACTATGACCCTCCCTGATGGTACTGTAATAAAACCTGGCCAATTTTTGACATACTCTTACCAAAGTGTTTGGTTTACTGATTCAAATGATTCAGTTGAGCTAAGAGATGAAAATGGAATTATAATTGATAAAACTCCAGTATTTGCAGATCTTGATAATGACTTTAAATCTTGGCAGAGAATCTATGATGGTTTTGATTTTGATAGTTCCGATGATTGGAAATTTGTAACGTCTACTGCTGGTTCATCAAATGGAAAACTAACATCCTCACAAGAATCAAAAAAAATTACTGTAACTGTTTCATCTGAAAAACCTTCTTATCTATTTGGTGATGTTGCAATCATTGAAGGCAGCGTTTCTGAAGAAGTTTTTACTGTACAACCATTTTTCAAACCTGAATCAATCATAGTAAATATTTCAGGACCAAACTTTGACAAAACTCTAACTCTGTATCCTGATCTTAATCTAAATTATGATACAACACTTAGTCTACAACAAGTTCTTGGAATCAATGAAGGAACTTATGATGTATCTGTAACTTATGCTGGTGCAACTTCTAAAACAAGTTTCTATGTGGGAAATAAAATAGTTGTAACTCCTGAAAAAGAAACTAGCTCTCTTAGTATTTTTACTGACAAACCACAGTATATTCCTGGTGAATATGTTTTAATTACTGCTGACACTACTAACACTATTCCTTTTGAGGGACTAAAATTCAAAGTTTTAGATCCTTCTCAAAATCAAATCTATCAAGGAACTCTTTTTCCAAATTCCAATACTGTGGCAGACAACAAAGTAACTTCTGGTGGTGATTTAACCTCTGCTTCTGGCGCCCCTTTTGCGACTAAAATTTTTATGACCACTATTGAACCTGTTTATGGAACTTACAAAATAATTGGAGAATATTTTGATCAATCTGCCACTACCACTTTTGAAGTGATCAAAGATGTCAAGGAAGACAAACGTATCTCTTTGTGGACTGACAAAGAAGTTTATGGGCTTGGAGATACCGTAACTATTACTGGAAGATTAAATGATCGTTGGGTAGATTCACTTGATTTAGAGGTGATTCAAACTAAGAACCTTGCTTTAGGTGTTGGTAAGAACACAGAGTTTTCTGGCGGTGGCTCTGTTTTCAAAATCCTAGATGCCGTAACACTTGACGGTGATGGTAAATTCCAATACTCTTTTACCATTCCTAATCTTGATTCCAGATTGGGTGATTATTTGATAAAAGTTTCTAAGGATGTTGGATCTGCATCAAAATCTTTTGTTGTTACAGAAAATCCTGATGAATATGTTGAAACTAATGAAGATCTTTCACTTGTATCTGATCAATCTGTCTATGATTTGGGTGATAAGATGACTATAAGCGGAAAAATATCCGTTCCAGCTTCAAGATCAAGCTTTGAAACCCCTCCTGTAACAATTACAGTCTCTACTGAGGATGGAAAACCATTGAGTATTGTTGGATTGCCTAAAGGTGCAAAAACTTTGGCAACTGGTGGAATTCCGGTTGGAATTAAATTTACTGCAATTCCTGATTCTTCTGGAAGATTTTCATTTCAAACAACTGTAACTAAAACTGCATTTTCTGAAGGAAATTACATAATAAAAGCACAATATCAGAATCTGTCAAAATCTATCGCAATTGAAATCACTGATCCGCTAAAAACAGATATCGTCACTCTTTCAATTGATAAAGACGTTTATGGTCTTGGTGAAACTGTTCATTTGACGGGTCTTTTTCCACCCGTAGGTGATAGATCTGTTTCTATTTCCTTAACAAAACCTGATGGTAGTATCCTAAATTCTGGTGCAATTATTGATAATCAAAGATTTTCATGGACTTGGCAAATTCCTAGTACTGAAAAACCTCTTTCTGTAAAATCAGGTGATGATAGATCGATAATCTCCTCAAATCTTGGAATTTATAAAATTCGGGTTACTACTGGCACCTATGGGGAAAATCTTTTCTTCAAAGTCTCCGCAGATCCTGAAAACGACTCTTTATCTACAATTCCTCTCTTTGTGTCAACTGACAAATCATTATACAAGGTTGGTGAAAAATTAAAAGTGATCGGAAATGTCATCAAACGTGAACAAGGTAATGAAGGATTAGTTATTCCAGAAAGAGTACAGATCAAAATACTTGATGGTACTTTCCCATACAAGCAAATTTATGAATCTTCTGTTTACCCAAATCAAGGTGGTGAATTCTCAAGTCTTTTTGAATTGCCTGCAACAATCTTCAGCGAAGGGTCTTATACTGTAAAAGCACTTTACAACAATATCCGAGCCGATGCAACATTTAGTGTAACTAATGATTTTGTTTTCGGTGTTGATGAACCCTTGTCTCTATTACTATCTACTGACAAATCAGAATATCACCCTGGCGATACAGTAGTAATTAGTGGAAAGCCAAACAAATTAATCTATCTTGAAAAATTTGATGTAAGCATTATTCAAAAGACTGATGCTGAGATTACTTGCGGTTCATTTATTTGCGGAATACATGCTGGTCCTGTAATTTCTATTCGTCCAAGTCCTTCTGGTTCATTTACCCATCAATTTATAATTCCTGATTCTGTGTCTTCTATTGGATCCTATGAAGTAACAGTTGATGCTGATTTTGAGACAAAATCCATTCAATTTGATGTAACAGAAGAACCTCGAACCCCCAAATTGAATACTGTAATTGAGAAACAAAACAGAATCTCTGAAACAACAATTCCTATCTCTACTGAGGAAAAACTTGCTGACAATGTAACTATTGCCCCCCGGGTAATTTCGGGTTCTTTGATTACTTCAAGAGGCGACGAATCCAACGTCAATCTCAAAATATCCACTGTAACTGGAACTTGTATTATTGGTCCTGGTGCTGATTGCCTAGTGAGTGAATCTACTAGAAAACCTGGACAAATCTATGATGTTGTTGAAGTTGATGGGATTACTTTGAATGTGAGATATAGCGGTCCAGATGTAAGGCTGGAGAAATTCAGTATATTGCCTGAATCTTCTGATGCATTCTTGCCTGACACAAATTGGAATGTTGATGTTATCAAAGATGATCAGGCTTCACGATTCTACTACAAAATTACATACAAAATATTAGAGTAAATTCAAAATACTCTTCATTTTATTATTGATTAAAATGAAATTACAAGTTTTAATGTTTTATCAAGATGATCCAAAAAAATGCACAGCTGCTAAAATAGTAAAATTCGGACTTGCTCAAAACATTAAAAAAATTGGAACTAGAGGATTAGTCTTAGATCCTTTTTCAGAGAAGACTCTACTTCCTAAAGATAAATTTTTGATAAATTCTGTTGTTGGCATTGATTGTTCTTGGAATCTTGCAGACCAGGCTTTCTCAAAAAAATTCAATGGCATCAAAAGAAAACTTCCACCTTTATTAGCAGGTAATCCCGTAAATTATTCTAAACTAAACAAACTCACTACTGCAGAAGCATTGTCTGCATCATTGATAATTTTGGGCTTTAAAGAACAAGGTTTGGAACTACTTAACAAATTCAAATGGGGTCATACATTTTATGAATTAAATCAAAATCTTTTCGAAGATTATTCAAAACTTGAAAATGAGGAACAAATAGAATTAATTCTAAAAGATTACGGTTTGGTATGATTTCTCTTCTTTAAAATTATAATTATCCCAATCAAGACTCCCAACGGAATCACCCAAAACCAAAATTCTTGCTTGTTATCTGAAAAATCAATATCACTAACCATACTTGTTGGCAATTCTTCTTTCTTTTCTGTTACAATAAAACTTGATTCATAAAAGTCTGGTTTTAACACTGAATTTGAAATTGCAAATACTTTGATGTTGTTTGCACCAATTCCTAACTCTCTTGTAATTTCTGAAGGAATACTGATTGTAACGTTGTTTCTATGTGGTTTGATTGAGTTTGATGATATCATATCTCCCTTACTATTTGTTAAAAAGTACATGATACTGTCTGAATTTTCTGCTTCAACTACAACCTTGAGTTCATTACCTCTTTGAAAGACATTTTTCATATCGATTTTCTTGATTTGTGGGAATTTTGCTTTTTCAAACTGCCCCCATTTTCCAATTTTAAATGGGTATGAATCATCATTGAATTCTTTAACTATTATTGTTCTTGATTCTGGTGAGTATGATTCTAAATAAAATGGACCATTACTAATTACTGCATGATTCTTGGTTTCAATCCATTTAATTGATGCATCGTACCTATTTTGAAAATATTTTAAATCATTGTTTCCTTTCAGCGCTTCTGGAATGTAGTTTGTTTCTTTGAATTCTTGTAAATACTTTTTGATGATGTTTGCGTCATTCGGAATAATCAGTGATAACCAGTTAACATTTTTGCTTGTGGCCCCTGATCTTGAAAATGATGCTTTTCCGTCAATCACTGCTTTCTCCATTGCAACTGAAATTTCCCATGGTATTGAATTCCACAATAGTGCCCATTCTGCAATTTCGCCTTCATCAAAATGCCAATAATCTACATATACTTCGATTGTATCTTCATCAATAGGATTTACTCCTCTGATTGTTTGAATGCTTTGAGCAGCTCTTGGAGTAAACTCTGTATCAAAAGTCCTATCGTCTGCACCTGTTTGTGTTCCCCATTCTATTGTGAAATATAATGAGTTGAGAATGTCATTCATGTCCATTTTTTGCCCATTGTGCCAATTACTAAATTGAAAATCATATGTTACCTTGCTTGTCGCATGTGAATCTGGTTCCACATTCATCCATTTTTGTAATTCTGGGTTCCACATTTTTGATTCTATTGGGATGTCAAGTTTGTCATAAGGTCCTGCGGTTTCAACTTTCCAATTTGCTCTAACAGGAATTGTTTCCCCAGTGAACGGATGCTTGAATGTTCCAGGATCTGATATGATTCCCCAAATGTGTCTACTATAACTATCCGTTAATCCCATGACTGGGTTCCAAGCTCCTTGATAGATTTGCTTGACGCCAATTACCAATTCATTACTATCACTTTTAGCATTGATAGGTGTGAATCTACTTGGAACTCCTGCACCAAAATCATTAACTATTCCACTTACTTTCTCGTTTGCAACATATTGATCAACTTTGCTTGCCAAAAAAACTCTAACTGATTCATTAATCCCTTCCTCAACTGCTTCTTGAATCAATTCTGATCTTTTTTCTGGAGATTCAAAATTTCCAGTGTATATTTTCTGAGTTAGTGAATCTAATTTATCATTTTTATAATTCCAATATGATGGGTCATTAAACCCCGGCATATTTGAAAACCAAGGGGAATACATCTGTCCTAATCCTACTGAATCATATCTTACAAATGCAGAACGCCCCCAGCCTTCAGTATACAAACTCCACTTCAAATCTGAAGGATTTGAACCATATACTACAACAAATGCTTTGTTAAGATCTCCAAAATCTTTTTTGACAACGAATCCTATTTTCTCAAGTTCTGCTGATAAAATTTCCCCAATTGATTTTCTGACTGGATCATCACTTCTAATGAAAATTGAAATTTCAATAGGCGTGCTTGCAATTTGCCATTTTCCATCAATCTTGACTGCACCTTTCTCTTCTAACACCTTAGTAATCATTTCGTCTGCAAGTGTGGGATTGTATTTGAAATTAAACGACTCCAGCTGTTTAATTATTGTGAGATATTCTGGGTCTGATGGACTATAGTAAGAAATGATTGGTGCTCCATATCCTCCCATCAATTCATTAACAATTAACTTTCTATCTACCAAATAATTCAAGGCAAATCTGATATCTTTGTTTGAAAATGGATTGAATTTTTCAGATTCTGCAGGATTTACGAGAATGCTGTATGATCCTCCTGTGGAATCAAAAACTTGTAACCCTTCTCTTGATTGAAGATTTTCTAATCTGTCTGGTGAAATTCTATAATAATATATATCTAGATTTCCATTTCTTACTTCTTCTAATGCTGTATTTTCATCTAAATACTGGATAAATTTTACAGAGTCAAAAAATGTATTTTTTTCTGCAAATGATTCACTGTATATTAAAGTCCAAATTGAAATAGCTAGCAGAATTACTAGCAATTTTTCCATGTTCTTACTTTCAAAAGCTTGTAATAAAATCTATATCCCAGCAACTTTCCATGTTTGATTCTTAAAACCTATATCTCACCATAAATCAAAAAATGAAGTTGAAAATTCATCCCAAAATGGTACTTGGATTAAGTGGAGTTATTCCAGGTGGTGTGTCAATTAAGGATTTTTCTGCTGTTACAAAAATGAATCTTGTCGATTCTGAAATAATTCTTGAAGAATTTGTCAAAAATGAAATTGGATCAAAACAAGATGATTTTTATTATTTTGAAGATGGTGACAAATTAAAAATTGCAGTTGCATTACTTGAAAAAGGATATCCTATAGATGAAATTTCAATTGTTCTTGATTGGAAAGATTTTGAAGGTTTGACTGGTGAAATTTTATCATCAAAAAATTTCGCAGTTATTAAAAACATGATTCTTACAAAACCGCGTATGGAAATTGACGTAATTGGTATTAGATTAGGAATTGCAATTTTAATTGATTGTAAACACTGGAAACGATATTCCGCATCTGCATTAAGAACCGCAGTTAAAAAACAAATTGAGCGGACAAAACACTATGTAGAAAAAACTCCTGGGGCAATGGCTGTGCCTGTAA
>CAZBBN010000066.1:0-7009 GCA_964490195.1 uncultured Nitrosopumilaceae archaeon | reverse complement strand
AAAGATGATTTTCTAAAACACGTCTAATTTGTCCAATACTGATGAAGGTAATTTTGTGTAAAATACTAAACAATGAACCAAGCAGTGTGATTACAAATACCTGTAGAAAATGCCCCCGTCCATATAGTAATTTTCTCAAATAGGTTATTTCATAATTACCCAACCTTAAACGGGATCAACTATTCCTGTTTGTGCAGGAACGGGAAGGAGAAGGAATAAGATATTGCAAGATAAATTTGAAATTTTAGTTACAAATCCACACATCAAAAACAGTCAAACTCTGGGTCACATCATATTTGAGGGTATGATGCCATGACACTTTTGGCAAGGCCTGGGGAAAAACAAGAACAAGCAGTAAGTGTTGAATCTCCTGCTGGAAGAGGGGTTTTGTATGTTACAACAATTGGATTGATTTTAGAGATTTATGGAAGGGGAATCTATATGGACCTAAGACATGAATTTATCACATCTATAATTAACACAAACAGAAACAAAGTTGTCGTATCCTGGATAGAAAACGAGAAAGATAGTTTTTCATTTGAGTTTAGATTGGATAAAGCAGACAAGTTTGCAAAAACAGTATCTGAAAAACACAATTATTCTGCAAATTTTTCTGACGGTCATGAAGGTCATCCCGTAGACTTGACTGTAGAGGTAAAGGAAATGATAAGGCAATGCAGATTAGAGCCATACAATCACAAACTAGAACCATTAGAGCAAAAACTCTCTGAGATACAATCACAGCTTGACAGTCTAAGTGGAAGAGAGTATGTTGAAATTGGAGAACAAAAAGTTGCGCTTGATTATCAAAAGGAATCATTGACAAAAGAGATTGATGCAATCAAACAACAGCGAAAGATCATTGAAGATATGCCAATCACTAGATCAAGTACAATTCCAAAAGAAGTTGATTCGGTAAATGTATGGAATGATTGCTACTATGATGAGTCAAGAAAGGCATATGTTACCTTTAACAAAAGATTTGAAAAAATGAAAGAGGCCAGAACCAGAGACATTCAGATTCAGTTTGATAGAGAGATGGGAAATCAATCAGGAGTCATTGTAGAAGAATCAAGAATTAAAATAAAGTATGGAATCCCTGCAATCCTTGCTAAAGATCAAGATGGAAATCCTGTTTGGCATTTACTTCCTACAATGACAGATGAGATGTTAACTGATGCAATTGTAACAAATAGACTACAAGCTAAATGTGATGATGATTCTGTAATTTATGAAACAGTTTCAGAAGCGTGGATAAGTGTAGGTACAAAAGGTTTGATGTTGACAGAGAGAGAAAACGAGGTAGGAGAAAAGATTGGTCGTTTTCCTAAGGATATTTCACTGGAACAATTGAAACTCATCCATCATAGAAAATAATCACAAAATTATTTATTTTCAAAATTCATCAGATGTTTTATCCGAAGAATCTGATTTTATCTCATTAAGCATATGACTTGCAGACTGTGGGTGTTGCTTGATTTGCTCTACCAGTTTAGCCGTAGTCTTCTCTTGTATACTTGGAGACATCTGATCAAACCCTCTGATATTTTGCTGTTGATATGTAAGCAACTCTTGCTGTGCTTGAGGCAGGTCCAACAAAGAAGGAGTTTCCATACTGTGAATCATCCCGCCTGGATTTGAAACCATTAGTGCTGAGACATCTGATGAACCAAATGATGAAGATACAATCTCAGAATTTACCGGAGTCTCCATTGATAGCATGTTATGATAGACATTTCTCACAACAAAGTTTGCCATTCCCATTTGCCCAATTTCAAATGCCTTTACCTGCCCTGCACTCATGACTGAGCGTGCAGTGTGCCTTGACATCTCAGGATTGCCAGCAATACTGCCTGCAGAATTTATTGCACCTGCTGCAGTTCCAGCAGCAGCACCAGTCAATGCGCCTTTGGCCAATGTCTTGAATTTCTCAAATCCCCCCATTCCTGATGTTGCTTGTCCAAGACCCAATGATGAAACTGAATTGCCGATTGCACCTATTCCTGCACCTGCCACATTACCCATCATATTTACTCCAGCTCCATCCATTGCAGATGATGCAGATGCCATCCCCTGTGCCATTCCCTGTATCCCAGTTCCACTAATAGTTGCAGCACTTTGCATGGCAGTCTGCATGGCCTGTCCCACGTGTGTTGCCATCTGTCCCAGCATCGGAGATAAAAATATAGGAAAAAATACTGCCAGGAATCCTACGGCCAAAGTTGAAAACCAGTCCTGCATTGCAGGAAGATGAGTCGAATCAAGATATGCAAGTCCAGCAGTTAGCACTATGGCAGAAAATATTGGCGCAATGGATAAGCCTATCAAATTATCAGTAAGAAGAGTTGTTGCCTTTTTGAAAAATGGTACCAGCCCCAAGACAAGAATTAACGGTAATGCAATTATCAAGACAGATGTCAACACAAGACGTACTGCAGATAGTACAAACATCATTGCAGTCATCATCATTACAGCAATTCCCCTAAACAATGCCAAGAAGACATTTTTGAGCAATGCCTGTCCTGCGGTTCCAGGGTCTGCAAGGGCTGCGCCCCATGCACTGATATCAAATGCATCAGGTGGGAGTACAGATCCCATGCTTTGCCACAATGTCTGGGATCTGGTGGAGGGATCACTTGAACCAAAGGGATCCATCAAAAACAGTGATGTATTCTCAATTGAGATAGCATACAGATCCCACACATAAGGAAATATCATAAAGAAAGGCAAGAAGACAATTACTTTGGTAATGATTTTAAATGCAGTCCCTGGCTGCATCAGATTGAAATCTTCGGCAAACCAGGCAATCCCTGCAATCATGCCAAGAATTATCAGTATTATTGCAGCAACCAATACCAAAAGATAGTAAAGTTGCAGACGCTCATTTGGGAGACCGTCATTGGCATCAGTCATTTCTGTGTCAGAAGAATAGTCAAAGAAAGTAGGCATCTCAGAGAGCAGTTCAGGTACTAAAGGACCACCAACCTCAACAAAAGTCTGTGAAATAGCAATGACTGCACCAAACATTATCATGCCAATTCCAAGCATAAGGGGAATGGTAAATACAAAGCCGTGTCTCTTGTGGAATGAAATTCCGTATGCCAACAAGAATAAATTTTGAGTTTCTATTAAGGGAGAAACAAAGAATCAAAAATTTTGATCACATGATTGCAAGAACTAACAAAACATACACTGCAAGCATGTATGGCAACATGGGTGTGCCACACTCTACAAAGACATCATCTTTTGTAAATTCAGATTCTGTATCCTTAATGCCTAGACGAAATTTCTTTTTTCCATCAATGAATTGTTCTGCAGATATTGAAAATTTTTCTCTGTCTCTTTTTCTATGAATCATAAAAAAAGCAAGTACCTTTCGGATAATGGATTCATCAAATGTAAAAAATGGACTGCGTCTCATAGCAATTCCGTCTTTGGTGTTAAGAATGACATTGTAAGAAACTGTAGATATTCCTGCAATAACTGCACTTCCTGCAAGAAGTACAATTGGGACCATTACAAATCCTCCCAGAGTAGGCAGTAACACTCCAATACAGGCAAATGCAAGAATATCTGCCTTGCCAATTGGAAAAAATTTCCACAGTAAAGATGCAAGAACTAATGTGGTAATTATTACAAGTCCATCATACAAAGTTCTTTCCGCAAAATCAAAAAGATAAAGAAAAATTCCCGCAGAACTAAAAACCAACCAACACTTGTCAGATACTTCTCTGTGTCTAATATCAAGATAAGATGTAACCCCAAGCATCAATGATAACAAAACAATTCTGACTAGTTCAATCACAAACTAAAAATCTGAAATAAATAAAACCAATCAAAAAATATTTTTTTCCATATTTGAAACAACATTACTTTTGTTTTGAATTTCTGTAATTAGCAGTCATGATACTAAATGTACAGGCACTCAGATGATATTTTTTTCAATATTTACCACGATGTTTGGATCACAATTTACAAGATCGTCGATTTTCTCACAGGTTTCTACAAACCATTTCTGCAGTTCTCGCAAAATCAGATCATGTTGTTTAATCTTCAAATATGCAGAATATGGGATGTAGACTTTTTTTGATGATTTCCTGCAAACGTACCCTCTCTTTCTCAATTGTACAGTGGATGCTATTCTAAGTCGAGTTGTAGAGTAAACAGTATCTAGTTTTTCTAAAAATCGAGGTATTGGATAACTTCCGTTTTTTGGGCTTGGAAAGTTTGATTGCATCACATAAATTTCAGATAATGCACATAATGACAAAAAAGGAATTCCAAATTTTCCTGCAACAACTACATATCGTCCATAATCAGTCAAGGCATACACAGAACCATCAACTGTTATCAATCCACGTTTGATTAATGATTTGAGAGAACGTAGATCAAAATTGCTCGGAAAGTAGGTAACTGGTCCTTTGAAAACATATTTCAAAATTTTCTCAGTTAAGCTGTTTTTGAAAACACAAGAACCTCTATGAATGACGCAGTCAATCTCATTTATGGTTTTTTGTGTAAGGGCGTATCTCAATTTACAGCCTGTTGTTTGTAAATATCACGCCGCTTAGATTGATTTTTTTCTTTTTTGCATTGTTTAGAATGGTTTGAAGCTGATCTACATTGGAAAATTTTTTCATAAAGGCATTTCCATCATTTCCCAAGTCAAGGTGTTTTGCTGCTGCATCTGGAAACACAAATGCATCGGATCCAAGATTGCCCACCAGAGTAAGAACCTTATTTTTGTTTTTAATTTCTGCTGCCCTGCCAGTTTTTGTATTTACAATCATTGGTTTGCGGTGTGTCTCTCTGTCTCCTTCAATGTACAAAACATTTGAGAATGTCTTGGCAAGGCTTGCTGCTTTTTGCGCAGTTTTTTTGGAAGGTTTGATTGCTGGTTCTTTGAGATGGTTTTCAGATATCTCTGCAACGGTCACAACGTCTGCAATTTTTACCTCTTGGTTTTTTTCCATCTTTTCTGCAAATTCACTTAAAGTTACATCTATAACATCAGGATTAGGCCATGCAAATTTTGCATCAGAGATGGTCTCCATCATAATCAGGGCTTTGATTGCTTCAACTGCAATGCTTTGTTTTGAGACGGGTATTTTTGCAACCTTGGCAGGAATGTAAGAAGGCATGAAAACAGACGTCAATTTCTCTGAAAGATACTCGTTGAGTTGTCTTAGTTTTTTGATTGTTTTTTCATCCAATGCAAGTCGTAGAATCTTTTCAGTTTCAGTATTGTTTAGCAAGAACATGCGTATTGCCTTGCTTTCATCTATTCCTCGCTCACCAAGAAAGTCAATGGCATCACGCACCAAAAGAGGATCAAACGAACTAGGATCCTTGTTTTTGCGAACGTGTTGTACTACAGCATCAGTCAATGTGTCATATTCAGTAACGTTTGCCTGAATGTCACTTAGACCTATCTGTTTGCATGCACGATGGACTTCATTATGGGTAATAATGTAGTGTTTTCCGTTCACCTTTCCAACCTCAATGACAGGCAAATCCTGAGGGCAGGTAGATGCAATATTTGCATACTGATCAATGATTTTCTTTGTAGGACTCGTCACATTTGCAGGAAGTGTATACAATGATAACACCTTGATTGTTTGAACTGTTTCTTGCATTAAAGACCAATCCTCTTTTTTGCAATCATTATTGCTTTTTTGGCATTTGTGTCAGAATTTCCAGTCAGTCTAGGAAATACCTTGATAGCAAATGCTCTAATAATTTGAAACTGTTTAGAAGTGAAATCATTTTTTATTGCAATCAATGCGGAGTTTAGATAGTATTCTGCTGAATGGTCTTTGCTAGTGTTGATTCCGATCTTCTGCAATACTGGAACTCCTTTAATTATAATTGAATTTGCCTCAGATACCACACTAAGAAAGCTTGGGACGTTTTTCACGTTAAAGTTAAGTTTGATTAATTGAATCACTTGTTTTTCAATGAGTGGAAATTTGTTTTTTCGACACGTATGAAAGATTGCAAGACACGATGCTTTTGCTTTTGTTAGATTTGTCTCTTTTTTTAGAACCTGGTATGTTCTCCAAATCTCTTTTCTGATAAACTGCGGAATTGCAAGCTTGTCACATATGTTTGAAAGGGATGAAACATCTGAAGAATATATGTGAATTTTGGGGTTCAATATATTTAGCTCACTTGATGGACCGCCAAGCTCTGTCTCAAGATACAGATTCAATTGTGAGGAATTTTGTGTTTCTTGAAGAATCTCTCTTCCTCGAACTGTGCCACACTTACTGCAGAAAATTTCCCCGGTCTCATCAGTTATCAGGCTTGAAGGCAGACAGTAACAGGATTTTCTGATAGTCCATTGTTCAGACGCACATCTAGAAACGTTTTTCATAATTTACAGAATACCTCCAAATATATTATCTTTATGGAATTATTCCATAAAACTCCATAAAATATTTATTGATTTATATGGAAGTTTTCCATATTATTCCATATGCCAGAGGGATGGAAGACTATTACCATAAGAGAAGAAGTCTTTGATAGGATATCAAAAAAACACAACGAGTCAAAAACATCATTGAAGATCAGCCCCTGGGTGTCAGATTATCTTGCAATGAATCTTGAGAAAGATGATCTTGTACACAAATATGCTCCATTTTTGGAAGTGATAGGAGAGCCTAGCGATGTGTTGTATATCAAAGATCACAAAAATGGGAAGATAGTAGAAGTACGGATAAATAAAAAAGGAGAGTTGAAGAGTACTGATGAGAATCCAATCTATCTACAATTTGCGTGGGCATTGCCAGAACTCGTAAAATTAAAACAGAAAATGTAATTCTGCAGATATTGAAGTGAACTACCATCCAACAAGTTGAGTGATCTTTTCTTGCTTTATTGAACTTTGAGATCTTCACAAGTGTTACTTCCTGTCGCTCCGACAGTAGTTTTTGATTTAATCCCTTGTTTAGGTTGCACTATGTAGAAAACCCTAGCACTACAGACAAGATACTGTTAAAAGAACTCA
>CAZBBN010000065.1:0-7049 GCA_964490195.1 uncultured Nitrosopumilaceae archaeon | reverse complement strand
GATATTTTCAACATCATAAAGATTGGAGTTTGTTAAAAACTCAGTTTGTCTTTTTTGCTTTTCTGATTTTTGGAATTCTGAATATGAGTGATTTTTGGAATTTATCTAAAACTTGACTGGCAATGTTTTTGATTTTGTATGCATACCCTTCATTTCTTTTCTTTAATATCATTGCAAAAGTAGTGGATATTCCTGCAAATATTATGATCATCAAAAATGAATAATCTTCATGATACATTGCAGAAATCACAACATCATCTTTCACAGTCATCACAAAGGGATTATTTTTTTCCCCATCCACTCCTACCCAATGATCAAAGACATCACGAACCAAGAAAGATAGTTTTGGTTTTTCAGGTGCAGAAATGACAATGGATGTACCATAGGGATAAATCCCGCCACCATTGCCATCATGGATAGTTACCTGGACTTGTCTCTGATAATTTGCAGTTATTTCATAATTTTTATCAGTGTAAATATTCAAAGTATTTCCATTCTGAATATGAGTATTTACCGATACGTTTTGAAATTCATATCCGCCATTTGATGAACCATATTTTTGGGGAAACGTGATGGTGATTTGTTGTGGTTTTAACTCGTATGATTGCGGGGTCTGACTTGCAAGAATAGTTCCCTCCACATCATATGGAACTTGTAACTTTTTGCCATCAGTGGAATGGGAATCAACTTTTACTGTTACAATGTGTTCTGAAGTGATGGTGACACTTTTTGTTTCAGGCAAATAGCCTTTCTTTGATGCAGACACGATAATTTCTGCATCATTAATTTCAGAGTCAGGAGTAATCTTGAACATTTCGTTGCTTTGTTGTTCATATGGGAATGGTGACGTAATGGAGTATGAAACATCAGAGACGGTATTAATAATTTGTAGCTGAACATTTTCACCCACACGCACCATGTTCCTATCTACACTGACTGAAACATCCATAGAGTTTGAAAAGGATTGGATCATCTGCTGGTCAGCCCCAATCTCAGAGAGTGCTGTGATCTTTTCATTTCCTGGATTTTCCAGGACAAAATACGAATCATCTAATTTAGCTCCAAGTGATGATGAGAATCCTGCGATGGTTTTTTTCAATGGGATTCCTAGTGAATCCATTTCATGCATTACAAATGGAAACTTTTCACCGACATGAACTGATTTTGGAATTAACAACTCTAAAGATGTGGCAATGCCTACAGGATTCAGTGTCCGGTCTTGTAATCCCAACTCCTTTGATGCAACACTCAAAACACTTGGACCAGTCAAAATCCCCTTGACTTTGCCTATGTTTCCTGGTCCTACGGTTATCTCTGCACCGTTTAGTCGTGCAGACGTTGCAGATATTGACATTTTCATGTTTTTACCAAATGTGTCTTTTACGTCAACTAAATCCCCCTCAAAGTCAACAATAGATATGATTGCCAGTTCCTGGGGAATGTCTGTTTGTGTAGGCAATTGCACAATACTGATGTGATATTCATCATCAGGTGTCATGATTTTAACTGTTGCAGAAGTTTTTTCAATTCCAGTGCCAGACAAATCTACGACATATTCCCCATTACTTTTGCCAAGTATTTCAAATTCAATGGCATGAGTTTTCAATTTGTGCTGAGTCATTTCATAAACACTGTCATGTGACAGGCCCGTATTTGATGATACGGTAACTGATCTTCCGTCTGCAGTCATTGGATACAAAGTATCCTGTGAAATAATGGAACTGACCTGGCTACCTTGCGCATCAAGTGTAATATCTATTGTTTCAGTAGAATTTGAAAAGTATAGTGCTGCAACACCCCATGCCTTTTCACTTGTAATGCCAGGATAAATCCACAGTAATGCAGAGTTTGGTTTGTCTGGAACAAGTCGGTTTCCATTCTTTGAGTTAAATTCCTGCAATGCTATTTGTTGCTCTGCATCCTGTGTCCCAATGGTTGCAGGTCCCACAAACACGTCTGCGGATGCAGATCCAAATTGGGATATGCTGGCAGTAAGTGTGGCATGTCCTGGTTTGCCAGTATATAGAATTCCTTTTCCAATACCGCCTTTCATAGAGATGTTGATTATGTTGTCATTTTGATAGTTTGGCGGAGTAGATGTCAGCCTTGCAATCCCAGGATCAGACGAATGAAGAATCACATCAATCACAACTGGGACGTTAAATGGAATTCTGTTTTTTTCCAGCCACACATAATAATATGCAAATGAATCTGTTGCAATAATGTTTGGGGCAACTGCCAATTTTACATCAATGTTGTCTTGAATCTTTTGAATAGCAACAGTGTCCGATTTTAGATTTTCATTGGATGCTGCAATGGTGCCATCTCCATTTACATGTGTAAGAAATTTTGTATAAAATTCACCTTGTTTAATTGTAACTTGTGGCTCTGCATCAACTCCGTTAGTTGATGTAATGTGAACAGAGGTGTTATTTTTTACAGGTACAGGTGCAGCATTTCCATCCAATACAAAAACATATGCTGTCATTTCATCAGCCTTTGTGCTGTTAGATGGCAAATACAATGAAAGTGACTGGGGAGTGCTTTTTTGAGAATAAACCTGCACTTGTCTGCTTGAGAGTTCACCATTCACTGAAACAAATATTTCTGCAATCCCTTCACCATTTGGAGTAATTTTAAAAATCCCGTGATTGCTGTACTGATTTACAAGAATTGATTTGTCAACTTGTACAACAGTATCATCACTGGATGATATCATTGCAAGTTTGGCATTATTTTCAGCCTCATCTAGCACAATCAATCCCTCATAGTTTTCACCCTGAATCATTTTTTCAGGAACCCACAGATAGATTGAATTAACTTTGAGTGAATTAACTTTGAGTGATTCTTCAGATTGGGCAAATGCAAGATTAATAGACGCAATTAAGACAAAAAACAAGATCAGATGGATTGCACAAGTCAATGAACCAAAAATAGGAATTAGATAAAAGAGAGATTTTTTGTCTAGTTCATTCCGGTAATGATGCTGCCACCGTGAAACATTGCAGTGGATTTTGCATAGGATGAAAATTCATTTGCGTCATTGTCATTTGGCGCTGGAATTCCCCTTGCTTCCAAGTTGGCCCTTACTACAAACTCCATAAAATCAGCCAGGTCCACTGGAGTCTCGATAACTTTGCTGAATTGTTCTTGCGGGTATGCCACGCTAATTGTGTATCCTGCACTGAATCGGCCATTCCCTGCAAACAATGATGATCCCGGACTGACACTTGCCGATGTTGATTCATAAATCTTTATAGGATCTCCTACCAGAATTCCATTTTTGAAAACATCTACATACACATCCAGTGTTGCAACGTTTCCATCATTTATTGCATCAATCAGATTCGTCTGGTGCTGTGCAGTCAGGGCATTCATGTTAGACACTGCTCCCTGGTTTACTGCAACTACTCCGCTAGAACAGGAGTGAGACTGGTAAGGGCTGCTTGCCCCGTGAGTGCTGCAAGATGAAACCGTCTTTACCGGTCCAGTGTATTGTGAATTCATTGTAAATTCTGCAGTTCCTGAAACACTGCCTGAAATTATTACAGTTACCTTTCCCGTCTTTGATGCAATAAATGAAACGCTACTTTGTGTGTCCGATGATGTTATTGATGAATCATCCAATCCAAAGTCTGAGCTAGCAGATGATTTTTCAGGTATTGCCTTGACATTTCCTGTGGCCTGAATGTCTGAGATTTGTATTGCAGCTTTTGCCCCATTTAGCGTCATGTGTATTTCCTGGGTTCCAGGAATTACTGGAATCATCAGCGACTGGCTTTTTGAATAATTTCCAATAAGATATGGTATCTGCGTATTATCCAGTCTGACATCTTCTACACTGACTGCAACAGGAAATGATACCCTCATGTATGCAGGTGGGATGTATGCCAAGTCATCCCCAAATGAGATGTCCATCTGCCCGTTATTAATCGTGTCAAACAGATGTGACCCAAATGAGCCTTCGTATGCCAGTGAGTCAGGATATATCTTCAAAATTCCCCCCTGGGTTGAAACAGTTCCAAAATCAACTTGTCCAGGCAATAACAGTATCTCCCCTGATGCAGAAGTAATTCCGCGCACTCCGACAATTCCTTGTTTAGACATTTCAAATGGGACCAATGAAGGAAGGCCAGTCACGTGAAAAAGTGGCACTGCATTTGAAAATGCTTCGCCCTTTACGATTACAGAATTGTTGTTTGGTTTTACTATCAAGTATGATTGTGTTAATGGAAACGTCTGAGCATTTTCAAAATTTTCTGTGTGCTGATTTGTCACCGGCCCGCCTGTTGTATCGTATATGTGGACTGTTCCTGAACCGCTAATATGCGGGAAACTGCCAGACCACACGGCAGTTGTTAAACCATTTAGACTAGGTGTTTTTGATTGCAATGATAGACTTTGAGATGAAGATATTGATGAGGAAGATACTGAACCTGATAAATACTCTGGACAGTACACATGTCTTGGACCTCCTGCCCAGGCAACCCAACATCCAGAATAACTTGGAGTTGTATGTTGCCCCAAATACGAATACACTGCATATTGTAGTCCTTGTTCAGATAGAAGGGAATCAAAACTGAAACTTTGATCATACAGTACATTGACATACAAATAAGCAGCACCTGCACCGCGTGATGGCACTGGAACCATAAAATCACCATTACCTACACTTCCTGATCCATCTTGTATGTTGAATCCGTAACTTTGATCATATGGAGCATTGACTAGATCGTTTGTTGTAGTGACAATTTTTACATCACTGCCAATTGGCACAGTCCCTTTCATCCAAATAGTTTGATCTGACATTCCGGCAAGCTTGAAAAGTACAGTGCCACTACCAGAAACTGTTATTCCTGCATCTGAAAGAACGGATGTCACACTTCCAATGCTTCTTTTTTCTGAAAATCCAAGTATGTTGGGTTTTGTATTTGTGACTTGTCCAAGTGTTCCTGATTGGTAGGCGTATTCTGCGCCAAATTCCGGAACGGTCATAGTGATTACAGCATCAGAATTTGAAACCACTCCGACATAATTTGCATCAGGATCTATTCCCACATACGGTCTCATCACAGTTTCTTTTCCGTCCTGGGTGGAACCGTAAAACACACGTCCGTCCAAACTAATGGTGTCCATGACAACATTGGTTCCAAGACCGTCAATTATGGAACTGCCGTTACCTGTTCCAGAATTTGAGGTTGTCTGAGATCTGGGAACTTCCACGTTTATTATGTTGCCATTTTTTGTGATTAGCTGAATTATTTCAGCGTAAGCTGGAGTCAAAGCCATTGAAAAAATCAACAAAACAAGAAAACCCTGAACTAACTTCATGTAAATAAAAAATGAAATCGGTTTAAAGAGCAAAGTCATGGTGAAGCAGTGCTGTTTGCGGATCTGATGCTGTTGATGTGAGTTCGAATATCAGAATCGGCAATCATTTTTGTTGCTTTTGATGCAGCAACTGGTTCACGAAGTATTTTTTTCAGCATGATTTTTCCATCATCATCTAACACACGTATCTCAAGAATTTCTGCATCAACATTCCCAAGATTCTCAATACTGATATTGTCATCAATAGTTGCAATAGCCTTTAATGAACTGGCCTCAACTATGCGCGCATGCTGTTTCTCACTAATCTGAGTTGATGCATCTATCTGGGAAGACTGGTCATCAGAGATTGAGACAAGAGACGCCATTATTGCAATACCCACTATGACGACCCCCATGATTAGGACAGGGTTCACAGATTAGAAAGACTCTAACAGGTAAAAAGAGACGAATTTAGTTTTCAGATATGTCATCAATGGAGCGAACAAAGGTTTCATGAATTATTTCTGATTCAATTTGTTTGAGATGTTTTTGCTGTTTGATTTCAGTGACAAACGTTTCATCAATCACAAATGAGCCAGCAGAAAATTTCAATGAATCACTTGGAATGCAAATAAGATCATTGGAGTTTTCTGAAAAATCATCCTCAATTGGAATGAGATTATTGACAGAATCAGAATTTGCAGTATTTGGCAATGTACCAGAATCGCTGTTTTCCATCAATGCAAAGTCATATCTTAACAGTTCAAATGAAAACAGGAAATCAGGTTCAGGATAAATCACTGTAGAGCTATACACTTGCCCCCACAAGGGAAATGGAAATTGTTTTGATATGGAATAGGTAGATTGTTTCTTCACATTATACCCTATTGAAAAGGATTCAAATTCCTCAGAATCTATCTCAGTTACGTCCTCATCTAGAACAATAATATCAGAGTCTGCTGTAAGATAAGACGGAATTGTACCCCATGACTGGCCAACTTGTAGTATCTTTGGATTGTTTGAGTTTGCGAATTTCCCAATATCAAACAAAGTGTTTTTGACTGAATGCGCAAATTCCAAATTTGAGGCGTCAGTAGTGATTTCAAATGTGTCAGCATCCATCTGAAAAATACCAGGCTTTGTAATACTGTCTGTAGTGATTGATGATTGAACAATCCATGTCTTGCCGTTTGGCACCTCAAAGATATCATAAAAATCAAGTTGGATTGTATAGCATTTTTCTGCAAAGTTGGATTTTGTAAAAGTCCTCTCGTCACATATTTTATAAGTAAACGAATCTCCAGGATTCAAGTTGGACCCCACATGCCATTCCTTTTGTTTTTGTTGTTGAATGATGTCCTCAATTCCAGCTGCAAAGGAATTTGGAACTGAGAAAAATAACAAAGAGATGAGAATTATGGCAGAATGCTTTTTTTCCAACATGTAGTAAATTTGAGTTCAATAAAAGATGGAATAATGTCATAAATAGACATCATTGTAGAGGTAGTTTTTTGAAAAATATTTACAATTACACTTATTCATTTCACCAGATATTATTGAGTCAAGAAAATAAATTTTGAAATGGTAAGAACCTTTTGCAATACTTTTTGCAATACTTTCTGCATCGTGGAATCATTTTGAAAAATATATTTTCAATAATTTGATCCACATTTCACATTTTTTCATAAACAATCCTAGGATCAAAATTTTGATCATAGGATAAATTACTATATCAAGAC
>CAZBBN010000064.1:0-7129 GCA_964490195.1 uncultured Nitrosopumilaceae archaeon | reverse complement strand
GTTGTGGTGTGTTCGCTTTCATCCCAACCCTAAAGGGTTTGGGTTTTCCCGCTCAACATCTATAAGCATTTTGGCAACCCACAATGAACAAAAAATTCATGTAAATTAAAGAGAATTATGATCTAGATAGAGCCTTCGGCGAGATTTGTGAAAATAGTTTGATGCCCCAACATTTTTTGGGTTATTTTTGATATTATTTCAGTCCCAATCTAACAATGAAGCTTTACTCTACGCCCAAAATTCAACCCTAAACCCATATTTGGTTTCATTTTAGCACACTCGACTCAGATCTTTTCTCCAAATAATTCCTGACATTTTGGGCAATAATCCTTTGATATACCATCTTGTAATTCTGTGTGAATAAGTTCTATATATTATGAAAAGGACAGTACTTACAAAATTCTTTTTCTTTTGTCATTCCAAGATGATTAACGTTCTATTCCTCATGGATTTCCTATCTGTGCCATGAACTGTTGATTATTTATCATCCCTTGCATCATCTGCAGATTTTTCATCATGTTATCATCATTTGCAGCATATACGTAATTGCATTAATCATTAGACCAGTTGGTGGGGCATTTTTTGGAAACTATGGCGACAAAATTGGGAGGAAAAAATGATGATTACAATAGTAGGTTTTTCAACAGGTACTTTTTCAATGGGATTCTTATCTGTCTAGAGTCAAGCAGGGTTACTTGCACCCATACTATTAATTAGTTTAAGATGTGTTCAACGATTTTTTGCAGGAGGTGAATGGGGAAGTGGATCTGTGTTAACAATGGAAAATGCAACTAAAAAAAAGAGGCCCAAAGTCTGGATTTTTGCAGAGAGGATTCTCCCTAGGATTCATCATGGCATCAATTTCATTTACTATAGTAAGTTCAGTTTATTCAGATAATCAGTTTTCAGAATTTGGTTTGTATCCGCTTAGCATGAAGAGGGCTGCTCCTGCAGTGAATAATGCAAAAATTATGATGATTGGCTCTGTTGGCAGATTTACATTAAGCCAAGTTCCAACAGGTGCCAAAACCATTATGGTTATGCTAAATGGAATTGCCACTTTCCAGTTGATCATTTTTTTTAGACCATAGGTGACTGATGATGAAGAACTAGTCACAATATTTAGCAAAAGTCCAAGCGGAATTGCCTGTGTTTTAAAATCCATTCCCATTCAAAACAAGATTGGAATGTACAGTTGAGATCCGCCCATCCCAAGCATTGAGAACAAAAAAGAGATAAAGAAAAAGATTATCGGAGTAAAAATTAGAATGTCCAAATCCTAGAGATGCTCATAGTAGGGAATACAGTAATGCTTTCCATCTACAACTCTTAATCCATTTGAGAATACAACTTCATCACATTTTGCACACTTTTCCCACTCAAAGGTTCCTTTTTTGGGCTTAAAATCAAAGTCTTTTACTTGTATTTTTTATTTTTGAACATTAATAATTTTTAAGATTCTTTATGGTTTGATGAACTTGTAAAGTAAAATTTTTCCAAAATCTGTAATCACAAACCAAATTGCTGCATAAGCCCAAACTAATAATGCCAAATCCCATCCTATTGGAGGTACAATTATTCCGTAAACAGTAATCAGAGTTGCCGTTGTTTGTGTTAGCATGACTGCAAGTAGTAGATTCCATGCTGGTTTTACAGTCCAAAAATTTTTTCTTGTTCTTGCAACAAAAAGAAACATTTGACCTGCAACTGATAGTTTTAGGTAAATAAAGGATTGAAGTGTTTCGTTATTTAATAAGAGAATTTCTTTTCCTATGTAAAGCAGAATGAATGATGAGACAACACCAATTGTTCCCAAAATTGTTGCAATCAAAAGTATGTTTCGCATATTCCATCGTTCCGGATTGTTAGAGTAACGAACTTTGTCAAACGCTATTGTCATTATTGGAATGTCATTAAGAAGTGCCAATAAAACAATCATAACAGCAGAAATTGGATAAAAATTAAACGCAATTATTGATGCAGTTAAAAACAACAGTATTCTAATTGTTTCACCAATTCTGTATATGGCATAATTTTTCATTCGTTGAAATATTTTACGACTTTCTTTGATCGAATCAATTATGACAGAAATACCTAAACCTGTCAGAACTATATCAGCTGCAGATTTTGCAACATCGGTGGAATTTGCAACAGCAATTCCAACATCTGCTTTTTTCAATGCTGGTGCATCATTTGCCCCGTCTCCTGTCATTCCTACGATATGGCCAGAATCTTGCAATGATTCGATTATGTTGAATTTATGCTCAGGGAAGACTTGAGCAAAACCATCTATCTCTTCAATTTTCTTTTCTGAATCATGATTTTTTTCTTCCAACATTGAGAAATCTTTTGAAATATTTGTCCCAAGGCCTAGTTTATTTGCAATTTGTTTTGCGATTGAAATGTGGTCGCCTGTAACCATCTTGATTCTAACGCCCATGGATATTGCCTCTTGAATTGTAGAGGCAGCATCTTCTCTGGGGGGATCAAACAGAGGAATTATTCCCATAAATTGCCAAACGTCGTGAGAGTCAGTTTTTGCAACTGCAATGGCTCGGTATCCATTTTTGGCCATTGTATTAACTATCTCTTCAATGACTGGACGAATTTGTTCCTTGTTTGTAGCCAGAGACAAAATAACTTGAGGCGCCCCTTTTGTTACCTTCAAAGTATTGCCCGATGAATCCAAAACTATGGCTTCACTTCGTTTTATTATTGGATCGAAGGGCTTGAAAGACTTTACATGAAATTGTTTTAGAGTATTTTTGATTGGAGAAATCTCTTTGGTTTTTTTTATGATTGCCATGTCAATTGGGTCTTTATTTTCCTCCTTTGATGCAAAAGAACTAAAAAGTAAAACATCTGCCTCATTATAATCTCCAATAGGCTGCGCATTTCCAGCAACTAGATTATTTTGTGTAAGAGTTCCAGTTTTGTCACAACATAAAATATCCATTCCAGCCAACTCTTCAACAGCTGCAAGTTTACTAACAATGGCGTTCTTTTTAGCTAGAACAGATGCACCTATTGCCATTGAAACTGAAAGCACAGCAGGAAGAGCTACAGGGATTGCAGCAACTGTCAAAACAAGAGCAAATTGAAGAGTTTCTGGCATGCTTTGTTGACGGATAAATGAAAAAATAAAAATCAAACTAACTAATGCTACTGCAAAAAAAATCAAATAATTGCCAATTTTTTTTAATGCCTTTTGAAAATGACTAATTGTTTTTCTTTTCTGTACAAGCTGTGCGGTTTTGCCAAAAAATGTCTTGCTACCAGTTGCAATAACAAGACCATTAGATTCACCTCTGTGAATCAAAGATCCTGAATAAGCTAAATCTGAAGATGTTTTTTCTACTGGAAGAGATTCGCCTGTAAGAGAGGATTCATCTACAAGAAGGAATTCATTTCCAAAAAGTTTCATATCAGCTGGAATTATATCGCCAAATCGAACTCGAATGACATCTCCTGGAACTACTTGTATTGCAGGTATCTCAAGCCACTTTCCATCTCTTAGAACCCTTGCATGGATAGCCATTTTTTGTTTTAACAATTCAATTGCATTTTCTGCTTTGTGTTCATGCCAAAATCCTACTACTGCATTGGATAACAACAAAACAAAAATTATCAAAAAATCTTCCCAATGATCAATCATTGCTGAAATAATTAGTGCTGCCTCTATCATCCAGGGAATTGGTCCAGAAAAATATCCTAGGAATTTTCTTACAGGATTTCTCTTTTTTTCTTTGATCTCGTTTAATCCGTATTTACTTATTCGATTGTCAGCTTCAGAGGAAGAAAGACCGTTTTTGCTAGAGGAAAGTTTTTCAAAAAGCTTGCCGACTGAAACTATTTTTAAATCATGAATATCTGTTAATGAACTCAATTTCATTCATCTGGCAGATGTTATTCGCTTGTTGATGGTTAAAAATGGTTATTATCATTACCAAAAATGACTTTATTTGCATTTTATGTAAGAAAAATTTTAAAATCGTTTTTGACAATTGACTATTGACTTTATATTTGTAATTCTATAATTCAAAGATATATCTTGTCACAATTGCACAGTGTATCAGTCTTAGATCGTACTCAAAAAAATGTTCCTAAAACATATTTGAATTATTTTTTAGATTGGTATGATTTTTCACAAAAATACAACTTTGCAGTCTTTGATGCTGGATTAAATGCATACCAATCTTTATTTAGTTTACAAGATAAACCAACAAAAGCAAAAAAGATAAAAAACATAGTACGCACGTCATTTGATTCTAGTTTAAGAAAATCTTTTGAGGAGGAAAAGTTTGCAATATCCCTTGGAAAATTTATTGAAGCATTTACAGAAATGGTAAGTTTGACTAGACATAACCTTGTTCACAAGTATTTTGATAACATGTATTCAAGTTTGAATGTTTTAATTGAACCATTTAGAGATAGCATTAATCGAACTCCTTCTGAGATTATTAAAATGAATGGGAAGTTTGATCTTTTACATTATAAATCTGCAATACCAATAAAACATAAAACGCCAATACTCGTAGTTGGTTCCCTGATTAATAGATATTATATTCTTGACCTCTTGCCAAAAATTAGCATCATCCAAAAACTTCAGAAAGAAGGATTTGATGTATATGCAACTGATTGGAAAACTCCAAACTTCTTTGATAAGGATATGACTTTAGATAATTATGCCCACGAGTATGTCGAAAAAGCAGTAGACAAAGTCAGAGAGATTAGTGGCTCAGACAAAATATCTCTTTTTGGATATTGTTGGGGAGGAATTTTTTCCTTAATTCAATCAGCAATTCACCCTCAAAAAATCAAGAATCTAATTTTGCATGCTACACCAACAGATCTGGAAAAAGATCCTACATCTATTGAAATTTGGACAAAAAAATTAAACGTTGACCAATTGGTTGAGGCATACGGAAATGTGCCAGGCCACTTTCTTAATTTAGCATTTTTAATGAGAAATCCAGTAGAAGCTGCTTTGAAATATCCTAGATTTTTCAGTGAAGCAAGGACAATAGATGAACTAAAGGAGTTTTTTGCAATAGAAGGATGGCTCTATGATAGCAGGCCAATAATTGGAGAAGTGTTTAGAAAGATAGTAGATGATATTTACAAGAAAAATTTGTTAATAAAAAGTAAAATGAAAGTAGGAGGAAAAATAGTCGATCTCAAAAATATAACAATGCCCTGTTTAAATATTGTAGGAGAACATGATGATCTAGTTCCCCCTCAGTCAAGCAAAACAATAACAAATGTAATTGCAAGTCAAGATAAGCAATTAATAGAATTTCCTACAGGTCATGTGGGTCTTTGTATCAGTGCAAATGCACATGAAAAATTGTGGCCAAATGTTGTAAAATGGCTTGCAGATCGTTCTTAGTTAAAAAATTCTGAATATGCCTTTTAACAAAACAACAGAAAATAGTTAGTTTAGGATCTTGGTTAGGATGGACATTAGATGGCTACGATTTGGTTTTGATGCTGTTTGTCATTCCTGTAATTAGCCAACTATTTTTTTTCCATCAGAATCAATAATTTCCTCTACCTTTTCTCCTAATCTAAGCGACACTTTATTTTCAATGAGATGTTGATTTACAATCTTGGCAAACTTTTCATTTAGCATTTTAGGCAATATCCTATCAGTCATTTCAATTATTGTTACATCAAGCCCATTTTTTCTATAAGCTTCGGCCATTTCTAATCCAACAAGTCCTGCTCCAATTAGTATGCAAGACTTTTTATTTTTTGTATTTTCTTTTAGTTTTACTCCATCAGAATAAGTTCTTAGCGAATAAACATCCAGACCTTCAATTCCTCTTATTGGAGAGTTTATTGCTTTTACACCAGTTGCAATAACTAGTTTGTCATAATTAAAAAAGGATTCTTTACCAGTTAGTAGATTTTTTGCATGAACAATTTTTTTTCAGGAATTATTTTTGTTGCTCTAGTATTCTGAATTATTTTGATGTTTTGTTTTTCTTCAAACTCTTCTGCAGAACGAATTATCAAGTTTTCAAATTTTTCTACAACACCATCTATTACATAAGATATTCCACAAGAACCATAGGACACTACATTTTCTTCTTGAATTATCTTAACTTCTAATGACGTATCTGTTCTCTTTGCTTGAGCTGCAGCACTAGTTCCTACTTGCACAATTAGTACAAATCTTCTTGTCTTTAAGATCATTCATTTCTCCATGCTTTGTCTTTCTAATTACTAAACCAAGTGGTAAATTCATAGAATTGTCAATTTTTCCTCCTGACAGCTCATCATCTTCCCTTCGTCAATGATTACAAATTCATCTTTTCGTGCTCTAAGTTCACTTGCAGTTATTTGTTCTGCCATTATGGGTTCAATTCTTGCATTCCTTGTCCCATAGAATTCGTTATTCCTTTCATTAGGGGGTTATTGTTTTTCATATCTTGTATCTTTTGCATATTATTTGTCCATTTATTATTTTTTGGCAAGTATAAGGATCATTCATCAAGATGGTGATTCCTTGTTGAAAAGTAATGTTTTATAATTTAAACATGTTTTTATGAGAAATAAATTCCAACCAAAAAAGAAAGATTTAGAGAGTATCTGTTCCTCTTTGCTTGCTTTCAATATCTATGGACTCATCTACAGAAATGATGAAAATTTTTCCATCACATTTTGAACCAATACTTGCAGTATTGACAATTGCGTTTGCAACTGAATCAGCTTTGGAATCCTCAACTACTACAATAGATTCTAAAGTGTTGAATTGAGCCTTGTGTGCTCCAGTACCTCTAGGATCTCCTAACATTGGTCTTTCACCCTTTCCTCTTCCTTGTGCCTGTATTACAGTTAGCCCCCTACACCTTGTTTTTCTACAGCATCAATTACATAATCAAGTTTGTTTCTTTGAACAAATGCTTTGATTTTTTTCATAAGAAAATAACGTGTTGGATATTATTAATTCTAAAGTTTGATTTCCATTTGTGATTTTTGTAATGTGATACTTTCATTAAAAGATGATTGATTTTTTGTACTTTCATGATGGCCTGTTTGGGAAATATTTCCATCTATGTCACATATTGTAGCAAAACGAATGGGATCATTAATTTTTAGAATATCTTTGAGAACATCTTTGTAT
>CAZBBN010000063.1:0-7263 GCA_964490195.1 uncultured Nitrosopumilaceae archaeon | reverse complement strand
AATTTCGTTATGTTTTGCAAAATGATACAATCTCTTTAGTGTAGTAAGGGTTGATTTTTTCACAGAATTTGCATGATCAGAGTCAGTTATTATTTGATGTACTGTTTCAATATCATCTCGGGACCAATCCTTAATATTTTTGTCATCTTTAGTTTTTAAAATTTGAATGGAAGCATCCGCATAATTTGCAATTCTGCCATGTGATTTATTTTCCAGTCTCAATCTAGTTAGAAATCTACAAGTGATTTCTGCATTATCTTTGGAAAACCTTTGCTTAATACTTGCCTTTGACCACTCTACTCTTTCTTTGGCCTTGTGGATATCTACCATATTATCCAAAACTCCATTTGCATATATGGCCCAAAAAAGTGCGAGAAAGGAAAAACAGTAGTGGCGCCGGGAGGGAGATTTGAACTCCCGTTCCCTTGCGAGAACGCGCTTTATGGTTAATAATTTCCAGGCGCGCGCCCTACCAGGCTAGGCGACCCCGGCACAAGTCTTACGACAAAAGTATTCTGTAAAATGTGATTATAAATTATGTTACTTAATTGAAAACCTACTTCCAAATTGTTATGATAGTTGATTTCTCTACTTGAATTCCTGGCTCAGCCATTCCTTTTGCAGAGATTTTGTATAGACCTTCTAATGCAACATCACCATCATTTTTCATTTGATCCCATGATAATTCAATTTCATCACCAGGATTAAGATAGGATACAACTTGTGTGCTGACAGGTGTGTACATCAATATTCCTGATAGTCCAGTGATTTTTAGCCCATAAGATGTATCAGAGAAAGTCAAAGGAGTTGTGCCAGAATTTACAATTCGAATTTTTATCTCCTCACCTTTTTTAAAATCAAATTTTTCAGTAACTATAGAAACCGAAGGACCTTCAACAAACACCAGTTGATTGGTATTTTTTACATCCATCAAGTAAACACCATACGCAAGTCCAGAAAACACTCCAATTGTAATAAAAATTACCAGGCTTTTTGCTAACATATCTATAGAATAATTTTTGAGGTTAATCCTTTGGATGAGAAGGTTTTGTTCTCCATTTTTTAGGATAAGTGTTTGGAGCCATAATGATTCTCTTTGTTTCAAATGCATATCCCTTTGTAGCATCACGAACATCTTCTTCAGACATTGTAGATTCGGCCAAAGATACTACCTCTCCTTTTTGTGTATAAATTCCAACTAGATCTCCTTTCTTTAGATTTGGAGAAATTTTCAAAATGCCAGGAATTGCAAGTTGGGCACCATGACACATTGCATCTACAGCAGAGTCACGAATTATTACAGATTTTAATTCACTTAGAGCATACTCTACAGGTTTTATCATTTTCATTAACCTTGTATCATCTTTGTTTTCTTCCCATAATGCAAATGCATTTGCTAGTTCATGAAGAGTAACTAAGCCATCAGATTCATAAAATTGATCTACTCTGGTTCTCCTAAGCTCAATCATTGTAGCTCCAGGTCCAAGAATTTCACCGACATCATAGTATAATTTTCTAATATAGGTTCCAGCCTCACACAAGACGCGAGTTAAGAGAAGTCTTTCTTTTTGTTCTATTAATTCAAATTCATAGATAGTTCTTGTTCTTGTTTGTCTTACAACTGCTGAACGTTGTGGTGGTTTTTGAAAAATTTCGCCTTTAAACAAATCAATTATTTCAGCAAGTTTTTCTTTTGATGGAAGAGAATGTACTCGTCCTAATGCAACGTATTCTTTTGGACCTAAAAGTAAAACACCTAACGCTTTAGTTGCATCACCTAATCCCAATGGTAAAACTCCTGAGACTTGAGGATCAAGAGTTCCACTATGACCGATCTTTGGAAGTTTCAAAATTCGTTTTGTCCAAGCTACTGTCTCATGACTCGTGGGACCAGGAGGTTTGTCCAACAATATTATCCCATAATTTAGTAATTGTTGAAGGGTTCTTTTGTCATAATATGTGCCATATGCATCATCAGTAATATCTTGATCAATTTCAATTAGATTTTCAAGTTGTTTTAGTGTCATAGTAATTTTCTCACAGTTTCTTTTGCAACATCTATTACTTGTTGTGCTGAAAGATTATCAGTATTAATAATTAAATCAAACACAGATTTATCTTCACCAAAATCAAAATCATAAAGTTTTTTGTATAATGCCTTATTCTTATCAAATCGTTCTTTTGTGACTTCATAAGCTTCTTGAGGACTCATGTTGTCCCTTGTTTGCATTCTCTTAGAACTACTTTCATGAGAGCCTTCCAACCAAATTTTAATTCCATCATTGATAAGCCATGGTAAAGTGTAACTAGTTATCACCACTCCACCCTTCTTGAAGAGTGAAGTTAATTTCTCATCGAGTGCTCTATCATACTTTGAATTTTGTTCTCGTTGGATTAGAAATTTCATTCCCTCCTCAGTATCCCACCAATCATCTCTATCAGAATCAAAGCCTTCCTCCAATGCCATTCCCTTTAGAACATCACCTCCACTAAGATATTCTAGTTGAAATTCTTCTGCCAATCCTTTGGCGACAGTTGTTTTGCCTACTGCAGGAGGACCAGAAATTACTATAGATTTTGTCAACTGAGATCCATAGAGGTTTTCGTTAGTTTCATAATAATGCCACTAAATGCAATAGATGAAAGGAAATACCAAGCCCAGAGATACAATCCATTTTCATGTCCAAAACATACATTTCCTTCTTCCAGTGCTTGAGCGGCAGTACAAGTTAATTGAAAGAAATTACCGGGTATCACATCTAATGAAATGGGAGCAAGTGCCACAATGTGAGAAAACAATTGAGGTAACACTAAATAAAATATCAAGATTAAAGGTACAAATGTAATCATCATGGGTCTCATATTCATCTGCATCATCTCCATTGACATTTTGTTCATGTATGAAGATTTTTTTCCAAGTTCGTTAATTTTGGCTTGATCTTTTGCTCTCATTGCAGCCATTCTCTCTTTTTGCCATCCACGAGTTTCTTTCATGATTCGTTTTAGTTTTGATTGGTCAACCATCTTCTTTCTAACACCGGCGTTGAAGAGATTCAACAAAATACCAAATCCAGATACCGCAAACATTGAAAGGATTAATCCTTTGATTATTGGATCATCACTACCAAGGGCTTGTCTCCCCCCACCACCTAGGATATCAAATTGTAGATGAATTGAATCGAGAAATAGTAGAATAAAATTAAAGTCCATTTTTTTACAGTCCTATTGCCTTAATTATTTTATTAATAGCTTCATCAATCTTTCCTTCACTATTAAAAATGTGTTTTACAGGAGAGCCTGTAAGTACAGTACATGCAGAAATCATTGCAGATTGAATATCTAGTTCTTTGTTAATATTAATCAAAGTGATTTTATCGCGATTTCGAGTAGTGTCTTTCATTCGTCTATTATAGATTTCTTCAGGTTTTGCTGAAACTGAAACAAAGTTTGTAGGTTTGATAATTTTCAAAACATGTTCGGGTAATCCCGGATAGTAGCCTTCTGGAGAATTGATAAATGCATGTGTGTCTACAATTAGAAATTGTTCAGTATGGGCAGCAATTTTTTCTGCCGTGATTTTTTGAAGATGTTGTTGTTCGTTTACAGGTAATTTTCTTAGATCATCTCTATCTTTGAGACCACTTTCTTTTGCAACTTCAAACATCAGTGTTCCAAAACTAATTACATTGACAGTTTTATGATGATTTTTTAGAGTTTCAACCAGTTTAGACAGTATAGTAGTTTTTCCAACACCTGGAATTCCTACCAGAATTATTCTCTTATTTCCTTCCAAGTAAAGCACCCAAACGTGGCATGACGACTTCTACTTGTTCTCGTACTAACTGCGTGTAATAGTTGATTAGTATATCCACCATAAGCAATATTCCAATTCCAGAACCAAATACACCAAGAACATCAGATACACCTGCTAATAGACCCAAAATTGCTGAGCCAATAATTGTAACTGATGGAATGTACTTGTTTAGCAGTGCTTCAACTGGCGCATTTGATCTTCTAAACCCTGGAATTTGTACATCGGCATCAAGTAAATTCTGTGCTGCACTCTTTGGAGACAAACCCCCAAGCTCTACCCATAACCTACCAAATACAACTACAATTCCAACCATAAATAGCATATATCCTACAGCACGCATTGGATCCAATGCTGCCACATCCAAACCTCTTGGAGGAGTGATGTAATAGATCATTCCACCTATAGGAGTAGAGGGACTTGTCGGATCAAATTGTGCAACAAAATTCATGAAGAAGTTATTATTTCGTGGATTCATGTTTGCCCATAACATTTGGAATATGAAAACAGCATTTGCAGTTAAAGCAGAAGACAAGATTACTGGAATGTTTGAAGTATACAATAACTTGATTGGATAAACAGCAGAAAAACCACGGTATTTTGTAGATACAATTGGAATCTCAACTTTCATGCCCTGTGTAAATACAAGTATCAACAATATTCCAGCAGTAAGACATAATCCAAAGATGCTCGGAAGTTGATTGGAACGGAATAGGATATTTGACAAATCACCGCCCATTATTGATTGACCAATGTATGGAATGATACCAATCGTCCCCCCATCACCTGCAGGTAACGGACTAAACATACTCCAAAGAATTTGTTGAGCAACACCGGCCATAATGAATAGGCTGATTCCACTACCAAGTCCCCAACCTTTCTGAATTAACTCATCTAAGAACATAATGATGACTGATGCTGCCATCAGCTGCCCAATCATCACATACAAAAAGTAGGGTTCTGTTACTCCAGGTCCATATACTGCAGAAGCATATACAACAGATTCTGCAACAATTACAATATATGTTACAATCTTAGTTGCAGTCTGAAATATTCCTCTTTCTTCAGGTTTTTTAAAATCAAATTTGAGAATATCCGAACCTCTCAGTAATTGCATTAAGAGTCCAGCAGTAACTATAGGTCCAATACCTAATTCAACAAGAGTTCCTTGGTTTGATGCAAAAATTACTCGAGCAAATGCCAGAAAATCAAACTGTGGTGCTGTGGCTCCAAATAATGGGGTTTGTCCCATTATCATGTAAATCAGTAATGCTACTCCACACCATAACAATCTGGTTGGAAGTGAAATTTTCTTTTTTGGTTTTGGTACTTGAGGAAGATATGGTTCAGCTTTGAAAACAATTTTTCGAATAATAGTGGTAATACTACCCTCAGCCATTATCAGATAACACCTCTCCCCCAACAGATTTTAGCTTCTCTTCTGCACTTGCAGTGAATTGTTTTACTTTGACGGAATATGCATTGATTAATTTTCCGCCACCAAGGAGTTTTTCGTAACCTGCACTTTCAAGGTCTACAATTTTCTTTCCTCCTTCTTCTTTACCGAACTTTAGGAACAAGTCATCAAGATCTCTGACGCTAGTCCATGTTTTTGTAATATTTGGGTGAGGTGGTTTAGTGGAATCATGACCATAGTGATCTGGTTCATATTTTAAAGTAGAACTCCAATGATGTTTCAACATACCTGTAACTCCAAGACCACCTTTGTGACCACTTGCTCGGTGTTGACCTACTTGTCCCCATCCCATATGTCGCCCACCTCTAAGTCGTCTTGTTTTTCTTAATCTTGTTGCCATGTCAAATCATTCTCCTTACAATAACGTCAAGTTCTTTGTTTTGTCCAAGAATACCTTTGTTTCCATAGAGTCTCTTTGTACTTCTTTTGAATCCAAGTCTTGGAGGTGCCAAAGCAAACCAAGGTTTTAGAGGTTTTAATTTTGATAGAGTAGCTTTTCCTTCTGCTAATGCAGTTCCCAGTTCATCAGAACTTGCAAATCCCATTTCTTTAAGATCTTCAGGAGTAATTTTTTGATAACCGCCTTTTCTTGCTTTTTTGTCAATCAATTCTTTTGCCAATGATGCATCAAGTTCAATCCAAGAAACATAGTGTTGTACTTTTCTTAGCATTCCCAAGGTGTTTTCTTTAGATGGCAAAATTGTTGCACGGTATTTTTTATCTAATTTCAACAAAGTCATTGTATGAGTTGCCCAATAGGGACAATCGGCTTGACCTTTTATTCTAACAACGAGATATGCATTTGCCATTTTCTATCAACCTTGACTAAATGTCTGTCTTAGACAGTCCAAAATTGCTTTAGAAGTGGAGTTCATTGTAGGAGTAGAGCCCTTTGCTGTAGTCCATGCATCTTTAAGACCAGCTAATTCCAATAATCGTTTAATTTTACCGCCTGCAACAAGACCTAATCCACGAGGGGCAGGAATAATTTCAATTGTAACACTTCCACCTTTTCCTTTTACTTTGAATGGAACAGAATGTTTTTGATCACATCTACATTCCCAACTGCCACATCCTAATTTGATTGGATTGACATTAAGGTAAGCTTGACTAGTTGCTTTTTCAATTGCAATTCTCATCTGTTTTGATTTTCCTTGACCAATTCCCAAGTAACCATTTTCATTTCCAGTTGCAACAATTGCTTTGAATCTAGTTGATTGTCCGTTTGAAGTCATTTTTTGAATGATACCAACATCTACAACTTCACTTTTCAAATCAGGTAATAGTTTCTTGATAATTCCAGATTCTTGAATTCTTAATCCTGCTTCAATAATTTCTTCAAGTGAAGTAATTTCTCCAGATGCAACTTTTTGACCTAAGATAGTTTTTGGAACCCAAACTTCTTCTTCTGGTTCTCTTCTGGGTCTTCTTGGACGATCACCGTCACCTTTAGCTCCGCCTGGCGGACCTCTTCCATACACAGGGGGTCCTCGTCCTCTTTGACCTTGTCCACCTTTAGATTGTGCTGCTTGGCTCATGTCTATTTGACCTCACTATCAATTGTGGATTTTATTTTTGATATTTCGTTTTTTACTGTAAGATGTTCACCGTTTAGTCTCCCCTCTGGTGGAAATGTTTCTTCGTTAGCTGGTACCTCAAGGCCTGCATCAATGACTCCTTTAAGAGCTGCTGCCATTCTTTGAGTATATCTTCTAGTTCCAGTGTAAAGAATAGCATTTTTTGCACCTTGACTAAGTGCTTTCTTTCCTGCCAAATATCCAGTAAGATATGCCGCTGGAACACTTTTTCTAGAACCCTTCCATCCTTTCTCAAGAAGATATCTAGAATGTGCAGATGCAACAACTTTGTCACCTGCCATTCCAGGCTTTAGAACTTGGACTTGAGTATTTTCATTAGTAATATTGACAGTGATAAAATCGCTTTTACCCATAAAAGTGGAACCACCAGCAAAGAA
>CAZBBN010000062.1:0-7296 GCA_964490195.1 uncultured Nitrosopumilaceae archaeon | reverse complement strand
CTAATAGTACTGTCAGGAAGGATAAGTTCGAGATTATCAGTTATTGTATAAAGTCCATAGTTTGAAAAAGCGGAGACAGATTCCAAATCACTCATTATTTCATTTTTTTATACAAATCCATCATTTAATCTATCTTATCATTTTAAAAAAAATAAAAAAGGCGTTTATTTCAAATTTTAGCAAAGAAATAATTTATTAAAATTAAAAAAAGTCGGAAAGGGTTTTCTGTCTCATCAATTTCAAGATATTTCCATGTGTAAGCCATTCATATTTACTAATAGTCATTTTATTTGATGCCGATGATAAGGCATCATCAAAATTATCTGCAATGGTTGGATTTTGTTTCATTGCCTCACGAATACCCTCACGAACTTGCCACACACCTACTGGAATGGCATATTCAGGTCGTATTTCTCTTAATATCACAACTCCTGCCTGAATTTGGTTCTTTACCAAATATTCTAAAACCGCTAATTTTGCTGCAAAATAGGCTCCAGCTATTGCAGGAGGATGATCAATTCCTCGTGCATCTTCAAAATCTGAGCCAAATCCTAAAACACCATTAGAATACCAGGCTTCAATCATTTCATAAATCCATCTATGAGGAAATAAAACCACCGTGAAAACATTTCCTAAATGGTCATAAGAAAAAACTCTACATGAATCAATAATACTATAATCTAATACCTCATCTGCAAGAGATTTTGAAATTATATCATCAGTTGCTGTAATGCTCCATTTAGTTGGAACAAGTTTTCTTTTTTGACCAAGCATTCCTATACTGAAACATTTTTGAATTTTTGAGATTTCAATTCCAGAATTATATAAATTCAAAACAGCATCTTGTGCTTTCAAATCTTTATCATAGAATGTTTTTTCAATTGATTTTTCTGAAGTTGTTCCTGAAAATTTTGCAGAATTGATAACTCCTATTGGACCAAATGGAGCACTTTGACCATCAAGAGAGATATTAGAGGATGTTGATTTTTCAAATGTCAAATCAGAGTCAATGGGTTTTGAAGACATTGCAACTTCTTGAAGGTTTTCAATGTATTTTCCTTCGGTTTGATTAATTGGAATTTTTTGTATTCCACGAACTAAGTTTAATCTGAAATTTACAATATCCTCCAAAGATTGGCCTTTCCATCTTTCAGGACTATCAAGTAAACTAGTATCTCCATGAACTGGTGGAACCATTGGGCCAACAAAGACTTTGGGATAATTGTAGGAACCAACAAAAACAGATGGCGGACTGGTTCCACTTATTGAATCAGATGAAAAGAGATTACCATGTTTTGAAAGTGTTTCATGCCATTTTGCCAAAATTGAGCGTCTAATGTCTTGAGAATCAGACGACATTGTAATTTATGCCTGAATTAAGCCTATTAACTTGCCTGATTATGATAATTGACTGTTTGTGAATGATATCTATTCAGGATATTCTTGCTCTCTTTCACGCCCCAATGAGGGCATAGAGTCTGATTTTGCCAACAATTCTTTTCCACAATTTCTACATGATCGAGGTTTCAAGTTATAGTTATAACAAGATTGGATTTAAGAGCTTGCAGGTTATTGTTCTATTATTGCCAAAAAGAATAGTTTCATTTTTGCCTAGTGCAACAGAATTACTATATGAATTCGGAGTACAAGATTATCTGTTCGGAGTTACACATGAGTGTAAATTTCCTCAAGATGCAACAACTAAACCAAGAATCATAAATTCAGTAATTAATTCAGACGAATTAACTAGTAATGAAATCAATACCATGACTTGTCAATTACTAAATGATGGAAAGGATGTTTTCACAATTGATGAAAAAAATCTAAAAAAAGCAAATCCGGATCTGATTATTTCTCAGGAAACATGTGAAGTTTGTGCAGCTTATACAAATCAAGTAAACAAAGCACTAGAAATTCTTCAAACAAACCCAATTCTCCATTCAATGAATCCTCACAATATTCAGGAGATTATTGAATCAGTAACAAAATTAGGGGAAATTTTAAGAAAAGAATCCAAAGCAAAAGATATAACAAAATCTCTTGAAAAAAGAATACATCATATTAGAAAACACCTCAATAATGAAAAACCAAAAGTTCTCGCAATAGAATGGATTGAACCATTTTTTACTGCAGGTCATTGGGTTCCAGAAATGATAGAGATTGCTGGCGGAGATAATAAGATAAGCAAGACAGGAGAACACTCAAGACGATTAGATTTTGAAGAAGTAATTGATGTAAATCCAGATATCATCATTATGATGCCATGTGGTTTTGATACAAAGCGTACAGTATCAGAATATAACAAGATTCTAAGAAAAAATGAAAAATGGAATACTCTTAAAGCTGTAAAGAACAATCAAATTTTTGCAGTTGACGCAAATTCGTTTTTTAGTAAGCCAAGCATAAGAACGATAGAAGGATTAGAGATATTGGCCAAAATCATCCAACCAGAAAAATTTGAAAATCTTAAAATCCCTAAAAAGTCATTTGTAAGAATTGAAAGTTTGAATTAGACAGCATACACAGTTGGTTTTAGACATTTTTGCTGCAAAGCAATATTGAGAACAAGCCCTAGAGGCAGGAAAAAAGACTAGTTATTTTTTCCTGCGCTAACTAGAGATACGACATCTCTATCTCTTAGTTGGTAATCAATAGGCAACCTTAGATTGTATCGCAAATCTTTGCCATATAGAAGTCCCTTAGTCAAATCAGTGTGGATTTCTTTGGCAAGGTCACTGATTGTAGCACCAGCTTTTAGCAAAATCAAATCAGGCAGAATTCTTCCTTTTTTATCAGTTAGATTTGTCTCATCAGCTACGGGATAAATTGAGTTCATTTTTAGTAGTTTGAATACTGCAACATTAATTGCAAATTGAACTCCAGTTCGCATGTATTCACCCATTATACCTTTTTTGATAAAATTGAGTGCGTTGATCTGTTTCTCATTTAGATCCTCAGATTTGATGATTTCAAATTGTTCAGAACCTGGAGAGTATTTTATCAATCCCTTCTGCTCTGCACGTCTTAGACTAAATTCACTATCTCCGCTAACTGGAATAACTATAGAGTCATTATAGCGCTCTCTTAGCCTTGCAAAATTTTTGTCTGCACCTTCAACATCAACTTTGTTTGCCACTATCAAAGTTGGTTTAGAAATTTTTCTTAGATGAGATGCAAATTTCTTGCTATCAACCATATCAAAATTATCAAAGTCCTTTTCATCTAATCCTGTTGCCAAAAATGTTTCTTTAACTTGATTCTTGTTTACCCCAATACCTCGATACAAATCAGTAATAGCATCAGAAACATCAGTTCCTGTTCTGATTAGTTTTGATATCTTCCCCCTATTTCCTTCCAAAATTTTATGATACCACATGATTAATTCCTCTTCAATATCTGCAAAATCAGATATGGGATCACCAGTTCCAACTTCGGTAATTTTTCCAGTAGAATCAATTCCACCAGATGCATCTACAACATGAAGCAGAGCATCAGATTGAGCAGCGATTGATAAAAATTGATTTCCAAGTCCTTTGCCTTTCCATGCATCTTTGATCAGTCCTGGCAAGTCTATCAATTCTATTGGGATGTATCTCCACCCGTCAAGACATTTTGAATTGTTTGGGTTATCTTGAATTTTAAATTCGGGGTGAACACACAATGTAATGGCATGTGCAATTCCAGACACAGGTGCTTTGGTAGTAAATGGATAAGACGAGATTTCTTCAGACGATAATGTTGCAGAATTAAAGAAGGTGGTTTTTCCAGTATTGGTTTTACCGATTAAACCAAGTTTGATAGGCATAGAATAATTCTCAGGAGAGAATATTTATCTCTGCCTAGTAATTGGGAGATTTTTTACTTTTGATTTTTTCAAGGGTTTGTTCTAGTTCTTTTAATGCCCAATCAATATCAGACAAATCATCTTCAGATAGAGTACTTTTCCACTTGTCTAATACACTGTTTGCGATTTCAGAAGAATTGTAAAGTATGTTCCAATATGGATGATGCTCAGCTGTAGCATATGCAAGTTCAGTTACATCATTGAGACCATTTTTTGCCCTTGTTAATGATGTAATTTTCTCACCAAATATTTTTATGATATTGTTTTCAAGATCTTGTTCAATCTTTAAAGGAATATTTTGATTTTCATATTTTTTTGCCAAATCAAGTAATTCATGATAAAAATTTTCAAAAGTCATCATTTCATCAATCTCCGATGTTCTGCCAACATGCATCTATTGAAAACAACATAGATTCCTTCTTTTCTAGCTAGTTCTTCTGCTTCAGAATTATGGATTCCTTCTTGTAGCCATATTACTTTGGGTTTTTTCTTGATTGCATCTTGGATTACAGTTAAAACTTGATTTGATGGTCGAAAGATATCTACAATGTCAACTTCTTCATTTATTTCTGAAACAGAGTCATAGCATTTTTTACCCAATATTTCATCAGTTGTAGGATTTACAGGTATAATGTTATATCCATTCTCAGAAAGATATTTTGGTACATAGTGTGCTGCTTTGGATGAATGTTTAGACATTCCAATAACTGCAACTTTTCTCATTGAAAGAAAATCATGAATTTGATCATCAGTGTGTTTGTCTTGTTCCATAAAAATAGGACATAGTTGCAGAATATAATTTTTGAAATTTTACTTAAAACAAAGAATTTTTTAGTCATGAAAAAATGAAAACTATATGAATGAAGAGTCAAAATACATCATAGTTTTAGGTGCAATTAAACACGGAATTAAAAAATTTGAAAAAATTCAAAAAACTACCCAAATTGAAGCTGAAGAATTGAATGAAATTTTAGAGCAATTAGAAAACAGAGGACTAATCGAGGTAGTGGAGAAAGAGGGTTGGCTAGGAAAGAAAATAGAGATGAAGATTACCGAAAAAGGTACTAAAGAAGTCGATGAATGTGTTCACGAATTACAAACAAGATGGAATAAGATGTCTCAAATTTACAAAATAGAAGATAAGGAAAAAATGAAACAGTGTATGGAGGAGAGCAAGTCATTTTTACCAACAATGATGTTCTTTGGAGTCATGGATATGATGATGTTTTCAATGATGTTTAGTACGATGGGAATGGCAATGTCAGATTATGTTCCAGTAGAAAGTATGCCAGATGGTGGAGATGTAGCAATGGATGATGGTGGCATGGATGATGGTGGCATGGATGATGGTGGATTTGATATCGATATTGGATTCTAGTTCATATTTTATACTTGGAATTAAAACAGACCTTAATTGATTTACAATTCTTTTGATAGTCCAGGATTAGTAAAGGTTCTAACATTTTTGCAAACACACAACACTGAATATTTGTCAGGTCAAGATTTGAGTGATGTACTTAGAATTAGCAGGGTGGCAATATGGAAGCACATTAAAAAAATTCAAGAATTAGGATACACTGTTGAATCAAAACAAAAGTTAGGATACAAGCTTACATCAAACTCGGATGCTCTTTTACCTTGGGAGATTATATCAGGATTAAAAACAAAAAAGATTGGGAAGAAGGCATATTATTTTGATTCAATAGATTCCACTCAAAGCCAAGCGCTAAAAATGTCAGAAGACCCTACAAATGACGGAACCATAATAATTGCAGCAAAACAGACAGGCGGAAAGGGAAGATTAGGAAGAAAATGGATATCGCCTAAAGGTGGGATTTGGTTTTCAGTAATTTTGCAACCAAAGTTTGATATTTCAATTACAACACTTTTTCCAATTGCATCATCACTTGCATTATCTTATGCCATAGAAAAAACATTCAAGATTACACCGGAATTAAAATGGCCAAACGATTTGACAATTAAAGGAAAAAAAATTGCAGGAATATTAGTTGATGTATCCCTAGAATCAAACAAGATCGAGAGGTTAGTTTTAGGAGTTGGAATAAATTTCGATGTGGATGTCAAACAGATTGAAAAAACTCTCAAAGAGACACCTAATTTTTATGGAGTGGCTTCATTAAGTGAACAAAAAAAGAAAGTAAAGCCAAAAATTTTGATACAGGCATTTTTAGTAGAATTAGAAAAAATTTATGAATTACTTAATACAAAGCAAACAAAAAATATCATTTCAGAATACACAAAAAGATCATCAACAATCGGAAAGAAAGTAGAGATAAATACAGTAGAGGGTAAAATTAAAGGAGATGCAATCAAAATTGATTATGATGGAGCATTAATTGTATCAGAGAAAAATAAAACAAGTAAAATAATTGCAGGCGATATCATTCATGTATCAAAATAAAATTATTTTTTAGTTTTTAATTTTGAAGGTTTCTTTTTTTTGTCAGCAATCATAGAGGATTGTGTTTTGAGAATCTCTTTTAGATCTTTTTGTATCTCAAAAACAGATGAAAGCATTTCCTCTAAAGCCTCAGAATACTTTTCATAGGTAGAAACTAATTCAGTTTTCTTTTCATTTACTTTTGATAGGAATTCGTTTGAACGTAACAAGTTTGCAGAAGTAATCATTTCGGGGATTTCAGAGGGGAACTCACCCAATTGTTTCAAATCATATTTGATTTCTTGTATCTTTTTTCGTAAATCATAGATTATTTCGCCTGCACCAATTTTTGCCAATATGAAATACGTAACTATGAATAAATTAAAGATTTTCTAATAATATCAAGGGTTCAATTAAGTAAAATAGCAAAATCATACTTGGTACAAGATAGAAAGAGATTATATCTAAAACACAGACATGAAAAAAGATACAATGACACCCATTCATTTCATAGTCATAGTTTTGTTTAGTTCATCAATTGTCACAATAACTGCTTTTGCACAAACAGAGAAAGAAGCAGAAGCAATGTTTAATCAAGCAACAGATCTATTTGTTAACGGAAATTATAAGCAGGCCATAACAATTTATGATGATATTTTAGAGATTGCGCCAAACAATATTTCAACTCTAAAGATGAAAGGGATAGCACAAAGTAATCTTGAAGATCATATCAATTCATTAAAACAGTTTTTCAAAGTTTTGCAATATGCTCCAAATGATGTTTTAGCATTGACTGGGATGGGTGTAGGATTTGGAAATCTTGGAGAATACCAAGAATCTATTTCATATATCAATAGAGCGTATAATGAAAAACCAAACAGTGTTGTAATTAACAATTATAAAGAATTTATCGAAAAAGTCATTTCAAAATATCCATACATACCAACAGAAAAGCCAAAGGGATTGGAGAAAGAATACATCACATCAATTCCTGAATGGATAAAGCCAATAGCAAAATGGTGGTCAGAGGGGAATATTGAGAATGCAGAAT
>CAZBBN010000061.1:0-7356 GCA_964490195.1 uncultured Nitrosopumilaceae archaeon | reverse complement strand
GAACCTTTGAGGCACACATGATGATTACAGAAGGAGCACGAGACATGCATTCCGGCAAAATAGTCAAAAGTGACGGTACCACTCCATACTCCCCAATGACTCCAGGAGATTCAAAGGTGAATCATAATACTGTACAACTACATATGGTGTATCATACAGCACCAACCCCTGAAGGAACAAACAACTTTCCACCCCCATTTGAAGTCTTTAACCATATAATGTATTACGATATTAACGTACTACGATAAGACTTTAAATCTTTTTTTATTTTTAAATTTAATGATTTCGTGTGTGTGTTGCTTTTGTATGACAACACATACACGAATGAACAAATATCTGGATATTTTTTGGTAATATGTCTAACGCTTTTTCTACTTTTAAATAGCATTTAAAAGAATTCCAAAGTTCAATAATTCTAGATTCTGTTTTCATGAATCCTCTATGGTTAGTTTATCATAATCTGTATCTAACATGTATTGGATGAATAAAATTGGAACTTAAGACCAACAACGGTTTGTTGTCTGGTGACAATTCCAACTGAATTGTTTTTTCTAAAATAGTATTTAGGCAATACTGATGATTTGTATGAACGATTTGTTCATTAGTGTTTTAAGTAAATTCTACAAAGATATTGCATGTCAAATAATAATGAAACTGAATCTTGGGAACAACTCTACGGATTGTCTTGGACAATATTGGATGAAGAATAATCTCAAAAGATTTCAAGTCTTTATGAAATAATTACAAAACAAACATGAAAAAATTTAATGTAATTCATTAGGTTTTTATCCATTTCCGTTTATTTTTACATGTGTCTCAGTTGTATAGTTGTAATCAATGTGATGTTACCTATTATTCTAAAAAAAAGTTTGATGCGCATGTGATATTTTCTCATAAAACTGACGCTTCCTCAAAGAAAAAAGTTTTGATTTTAGGGGGAGGATTTGGTGGAATTCATGTTTTAAAAGATCTTCAAAAAAAACTGGATCTTAAAAATATCAGTATATCTATTGTCAATGAAAATAATTATTTTTTGTTTACCCCGATGTTACCTGAAGTAGCATCTGGCATGCTTGATCCTAGAGGTATCACTATACCGATTAGACATTTCTGTAAACATGCAAAATTTTATCATGCTACTGTTTTTTCAGTGGATTTGGAGCAGAGATTAGTTACAATTACAAGAAAATTTGATGGAAAGAATCATGCTTTAGAATATGACTATCTGATATTGGCAGTAGGCAGCGTAAACAATTTTTTTGGGAACAAGGCAATAGAGACAAACTCCTTTACTATCAAAACTGTCGAAGATGCAATAGAATTACGTAATCAGGCACTCCGAATGATGGAACTTGCAGCACAAACGGGCAGTATGGGATTGCAACAAAAATTCCTTACGTTTACTGTAATTGGTGCAGGTTTTGCCGGAGTGGAGATAATTGGAGAATTAAATCACTTTGTGAGAACATCTGTAAACCAAGCATATCCTACAATTGTTGATTCTAATATTAACATGATTTTGATATCGTCTAAAAATGAAATTTTGCCAGAACTTGATAAAAAATTAGGAAAATCTGCAAGTTCCTATTTAGAAAAAGTCGGTGTTCAAATTCTAACAAATGTAAAAGCAGTTGATGCTGGTGAGAGCCATGTGGAATTAACTGATGGAGACATAATCCCGTGCACCACTCTTGTTTGGACAGGTGGTGTTACTACAAGTTCTGTAATTAAATCAATATTATGTCAACATGATAAAGGAGGAAAAATACTAGTCGATAAATACTTGCGATTAAAGGATCATCCTGAAGTGTATGCATTGGGTGATTGTGCCGCAATTCTAGATACTGACACTGGGAAATTTTATCCACCTACAGCACAACATGCATTGCGTGAAAGTAGAACTGTTGTGCACAATTTGAAAAAAACACTTACAGGTAATTCCAATTTAAAAGAATTTTCGTATAGAAGTAAAGGGATGATGGCAACAATTGGGAATAGATCCGGTGTTGCGTCATTGATGGGTTATGGAATATCTGGCGTGTTGGCCTGGATAATTTGGAGAACTTATTATTTATTACATCTTCCAACATTTGAAAAGAAAATAAGAATTGGAACGGATTGGGCAATTAATTTATTTTTTGGAACTGATTTGACTATGATTGGGGAGACAACAACGAAAAAATTATCTGAAATAACTATAGAAGATTCCCCCTCTCTTAAAGATCAACTATTCACCGATTTATAACCGCTCTCCTCCTTTTATTGACTGTTCCTGTAAATTTGATTTTTTTCTTCATTTTTTATCTTGGCATAACTTGTGATAATTGTTAATTATGGTAAGCAATATTCATGACTTCTCATCTTGTTTTTTTATTGTAATTCTTGCATTGAATTTTATCATTAATGATAGCGATATTTTCTGAACCAGAATTCAAACAGATTTGAATATTGTGTGTCACACAACTTATCGCATTAAATTCTTTCTCTTTTTTGTAAAAAAATCCTCCCATGCTAATATTGCACAAGAATAAACTTTAACCTCATACCCAAAACCATTCTAAATGCATTGTTTTGCAATGTATTTGATTTCAATTTGGGAATCTGGTTAAAAGATATGTTGTCATAGTTGTTTTATGAGAAATACTAAAAATGTCTCAAAAGTAGAAAAAAACATATCTGTATGTGACATCATGAAAAATAATACCTCTCAGATAATAAAAAAATAGAATCTCAGTCCCCTTCATTAATACAAAAATATTCTGATCTGTACACGACATATCTTCACACGATGGATGATGTTTTTGGTACTTGTTATATTTCAGAAAAAGAATTCTTTGACAAACTAAATATTGATCAAGGAATTCTAAATGAATTAGAAAAATTCTCTAATGCGTTAACTTCGATGTATTTAACTCATATAGAAACATCATTGAAATTTCTGGAAACAAACATTCAGATGCGTGTGTCTTCACTTACAGCATATGATAATTTCATGCATGTGATGCTGGATTCTTACGCAAAAGCTCTTTCACAGTTTAATAAATTCCTTAATTCTTCATCTAAAACTAAATCAAATAATTGATTTTATATTTTTTAGATATCTTGTAATGTTTTTCTGCAATTCCTTGTTTTCAATTAACGGGATTATGTTGTTGTGAGATAGTTTCTTATCTGATACGGTCTTTGCGATAGCCAATGATGTGGCATAGAGGACATTCATAGTTATTTTTTGAATTTTCAAATCTAGTATTGCCTTCATAAAAAATGGAAAAACTATTGCATTGTTTATTGTATTTTTATACAAAAAACTACCCGTGGCTGCAATTTTTGCCCCTCCTTTTATTGCATCATCTGGTTTAATCTCAGGATAAGGATTTGTAAGTGCAAATACTATGGGATTTTTGTTCATAGTTTTGATCATTTCTGGTTTTAACAAATTTTTAATTCCAGATACACCAATAAAGACATCTGCACTTTTTATTACATCTGATAATTTGCCTCCTTCTTTTGGATTCGTAAATTTTGCAATTTCTATTTTGTATTTTGTCATGTTGATTTTTCTACTTTTGTGTATCACTCCTTTTGAATCTAGACAAATAATATTTTTACATCCGGCAAAATTTAGTAATTTCCCAATAAAATAACCCGCAGAACCTGCACCAACTATCACTATTTTTATTTCAGACAAATTCTTTTTTACAATTTTTAGTGCATTGATCAGTCCTGCCAAAGCAACAATTGCCGTGCCCTGTCCATCATCATGAAAAACAGGAATTTCTAGTCGTTTTTCTAGTTCTCTGTATATGTCTAGAACTTTTGGTGATTCAATATCTTCTAGATTTATGGCACCAAAAACAGGCTCTATGGCTTCTACGGTGTCAATTATTTTCTTTTTGTTGGTGGTTTTAAGACATATTGGAAATGCATTTAGTTTTCCATATTTTCTATATATGACGGATTTACCTTCCATAACTGGTAATGAAGCATCAGCTCCCACATTGCCTAATCCAAGTAATCTGGTACCGTCAGTTATAATTGCAATATTGTTTCCTTTTGATGTGAGGGTGTATTTAGAATCTGGGTTTTTGATAATTTCTTTACATACAGAAGCTACCCCTGGAGTGTAGATTAACTGTAATTTTTTAGATGTTAAATTTGAAATTTTACTTTCAATGAAAATTTTCCCTTTTAGTTTTTTATGTAATGCAATAGCTTTTTTTGACACAGTGTTGTTTGACTAAAACCTAATGTTAATGAACGTTCTGTCGTTTTTTATCTAAAAAAACCTCAACTGGATATCTTTACATATAGACATCAATTTGTTCTGAAATGAATTTGGCAATTTTTTTAAATACATTTTTGTATTGATGGGATTATGGCTCAAGTATGTACAGGATTATGTAGTAGATTCAAATCCACTTCCTTTACAACCCACTTACGTTATCAAATAGGTCAGAAATGGTGTTCTCTTTGTGCATTATTTTTTATGACTAAAGAAAATTCATGTCCTTGCTGTAAAACAAGATTAAGATCAAAACCCCGGAGTAAAAGAAATGAAATGCCAAGAATGTAATCATGACCAAGGCAAATGTGAATGTCTTTGTTGCTGTTCCATTTCAAAAATAGGATGTATCTACTGTATTTTACCTGTTCTAGGATATAGACAAATTAAAAAAATTATCCGGAAATTAAAATAATAATTCTGGTATGTATCTAGGTCCATGCCTAAATTGGTTGCCGCAATCGACTTTTTACGCATGGGTGCTTGATTCATATTAATTCAAATTAAACAGATTGACTTGAATGCATTCTGTTTTGTTTTATTGTTTCCATTCTTAATTTGAAAGCCGTCAACATAGCAAATCCAAAAACTAATCCCAACCCCAAATAAGCTAAAACTTGACTATATTCAATTAATACTGCAGAAATACCTGTTCCTACAATTCCTGGAAGCAATGAAAGTACATACAACCACCAACCACAACAACCTAATGGCACCAGAGAGAAAAATGAAAAAAACGATGTAATTGCTGTACTACCAGAATTTCCTCCCAAAGCTCTTTTCTTAACATCTAGTCTGCAACCTAGTGATTTACTCTTTTCTGACAAGTATACTTGAAAACCTATGCCAATTCCCATTCCGATTATCACTATGGAATTTAATTGAAATGCCGCATTAATTGCTGCCACTGGTTCTAATGCTGGAGTTGTAATTACAACCACTAAAAGATAAACTGTTATCGTAATGATTCCAACAATAGTAGCTTTTTGAATTGGTTTCATCTATGCAACACCGAAAAGTAAAGTGTCTGGATGAAATGCTACCCATTCAAACCAAAATCCGGGTTCAATTGACATTCGTGTTAGTTGTTTTCCTTGATATTCCCCGGATACTGACAAGCCCTCATAATTCCATTCAGAATTTGTTTGAGTATCAATAATCTTGTTATCAACATATGCAAAGTCTAAGATTTGATCATCAACGGTTCTCTCAAAAGCGCGAGAATTTTGAGAAAATAATGATACAAGCATTATTGGAATTTTACCTATGGAGTCATTGACAAGAATTTTTGATTCAATATCTTTTTGTTTGTAAGCTTTGTAGATCCCATCTTGATTAAATCCAAGAATGATCTCTTTTGGATGTAATCTGTCGTCACTGTGTTCCACTGGAAACATTATTCTGGGTTCTGTGTAATAATTCCCATAAGGATCAGTGGCATACGAACGAATGTAGCCGGTATCTGTTGTCATTACGGTAGTATCGGGATGAAGTAATTTCCAATCTCCCCAAGTAATTACATCAAATGGAATTAAATTCAATTGATACCCGCTTAATTCCCCTTTGACTGCCATTCCAAGTGCTTGACTCCAATAAGATTCTGTTAATCTATCATACATCAGTAAATTACTGTTGTATAATTTTCCAGAAGTTCCAAACTCTACTTCTTGACCGTCGATGATTCTCTCAAAAACTTGATTGGTGTAACATAGGGGACAATAAGTGACAGATACCGGTACTCCTCCCACTTTGTCATTTACTATCTCATGCCACACCAAAATGAAGAGGGGATAAGCTTTTGCCTCCCCATTAATCTCTAAACCAATGACCGTATCTGAATCCGACATAAAATTGGCCTCTTGAATATTTGCAAACACTGGATTATCGATTGATGGAATCCCATCTTTTGGCGGTCCGCCCCCTTTGATCTTGTCAAGTGGAATAATGTGTTTGACTCCATCTGTTTCCATTATTGTGAGTTCTGAAGAATCAAAATCAATTAGTTGATGTGGGCTCTCACTAGTGATTTCAGGCGTAAATTCATCTTGAAATGAAACAGCTAATACTACAAGTATGGCAATAACTACAATTACAGATGCAAGCACTTTTAGATTCAATTTTAAAAAATTTACGCACTCAAATTATTAAAAAATTTTTCCAACTTTGTTTTCCATATTTATTTCACAAACTTTGATGATTTAATTAAATTTCAATAGATATTCTGTCTGGAATTACTGCAATTATAATTAATACTCTTGCCAACATTACAAGATCTTTCTTATATTTCCCCTTGACACACAAAAATCCATTTTTAATTTTATTTGAAAAAGCCCGTCTAGTAAAAATAACTACGGTATAAAAGAGTAAAATGTTGATTCTTGTCATGGGAAAAAGAATCACTGTCATACTTGATGAGGATATTTTGAAAAAACTCAGACTATTACAGGCAAAACAAATCAAAGAAACTGCTTCATCTGTAAGCTTTTCTAAAATCATTAACAATGTTTTACAAAAACACCTCAAAAATTGAGTATTCTTTTACAAACCACGAGAAAGAAAATTAAAGGATTTCCAAATCTGCTTGTCCATGTGTTTTTAAATCCCTTTTAATTTTAGAATCGTATGCCTATTTTCTTAGATATGCATAAATTGGGAGATTACACTCGAGAACAATTAATCGCAGGAGTGGAAGATGAGACAGACGAATTTGGCGTCGTTGTGCATCAGATGTTGTTTAATGAAACAGAGAATATTCTTCATTGCATTTGCTATGCTCCTGACAAAGAATCTGTAGAAAAACATCATCTGAAATTTAACATAAAATGTGATAAAATTTTTCCAATTGATCAGATAAAGACAGATAAAATCATTAAAGATGAGAAAATAAAAACGATAGGGGAACTTTCTTCCCGATTAGCACATGACATCAGAAATCCATTAACCATACTACAAACTTCTTTGGATATTTTAAAAACAAAACATCCTAAAATCTATGAAAAAGAGACTTCAAAATTCAATGCAATGTACAATGCGATAAATCGAATTGAACATCAGACAACTGATGTGTTGGGATT
>CAZBBN010000060.1:0-7359 GCA_964490195.1 uncultured Nitrosopumilaceae archaeon | reverse complement strand
TAATTTTTCAGAGTATGAGTCAATTTATCAGGCAGTAGGAATTGAAGAACCTACAATTGTAGAGAAAAAGTTTGGAATATGTGGTACTGGAACAAATCTGATTGAAGGAGTTTGTACAATTCTAGTCAAACAATCTGTAAAGCCTTGGTGGCAATTTTGGTAAGTTACAAAAAAGGTTAAGTTTTAATCATAATGTTTTATCAGAATTAATATGGGAAAACTTAGTAGAAATCTTCGAATTTGTGGCGAGTGTGGTATCGCATACACATCTGTTAGCTTTACAAAATACATAGATCATTGTCCAATGTGTAAATCACGAAGATTTGAGGCAATTCCTATAAAATCAGATAGTGATTAATCAGGGAACAAGAAATTTAAGATTCAATTTGTTTTGATTCATGAATAATGAATGGATTGTTCATACTCCATAGAACAATCTAATGAGCAAAAAACACTGCATTTATTCTCAAAATTGTTGTTACAATGTTTGCAAGTACGCTTCATAATGAAAATCTCACTTATCAGTATATAATGGAAGAATCAAATTTTCTCCAGTGCTAATTTATGATGAATTATGTAGGCTAGATTTTTTAGTAGAGTGAATTTCTTGAAATCATTGTCTGAAGATCCAGAAATTCAAAAAATAATGCAGAAAAAATTAGATGAGATGCTCAACCAAAAAAACCAGCCTAAAATTGAGCCGGGCATTATAGATTTGAATGGGTCTAATTTTGATCAGATAGTATCAGCTGAGAATCCAACACTGGTAGATTTTTGGGCAGAATGGTGTGGTCCATGCAAGTCGATGCACCCAGTATTTGAGAGCCTCTCAAAGAAATACCCTAATGTAAAATTTGCCAGAGTAAACGTGGATCAAAATCAAAATATTTCAATGAAATTTGGCGTTCAATCGATTCCAACATTTATCATGTTCAAGTCAGGTCAAATTGTAGATAAAATGATGGGGGCAGTAGGAGCTCCTGGAATCCATATGATCTGTAAAAAACATTCCGAATAATCAATATCCGTATATTGGTTCTTTTTCTCTCTGAATTCTAACTATATCATTTAGAACTTCTTGTTCTTCAGGACTTAGCTTATGCATGTATTTGGTGAGCAGTTTTTTTGCTTCTGGTGATGGAGGAAATGTATAGAAAACTTCTTCTTCAAAGATTTGTCTTCCAATAGTGACATCATTAACAGAGCATGCAACTTCATCTCCTGCTTTTGCAAAAGATACTGTTTTTTTATCAAGCTGTAATTGGTGAATTGTTCCAACTTTGCGTCCAGACATATTCATAAATGGAATTTTATGTTTTAGAGTTCCAACATCTACACGAACTCCAAATACTGCAGGATTGTTATTTCGAAATACCATTCCTTTAAGAAAAGTAAATTTGGAAACAGGAGTTAATTCTGCAAACATTGCATCTTCTTCGTTTGCAGTATCTTCTTCAACCCATGTGTTGTAGTTATCAATCAAGCTGTAGATTACTTTATCTTCAAAAATTTTGATGTGACTGTCTTCTGATTCCTCTTTTGCGTCAGGTAGGATTTTTACATTAAATGCCAAAATGATTCCTAGATGTCTGTCGTTTTCTTTGATTGCTTTTGCCTCCATTATATCCCGTCTATTCACAGGACCAATGTCGGCCTTTGTGACAGGTACTTGTGAACGCCTTAGCATCTCAACTATGGCCTCAAGTGATCCTATAGTGTCACATTTGAGGATAATTCCATTAGTTTCAGTATCAATAAAGACTGATTTCATTTCAGCTTCGATTAGTTTGGTGAATTTTTCAATCTCCGCATCATTTGTTGCAACATAAAGAGTGCTTCCAGGAAGAACACCTTCAAGATCAGGCGATGCAATTTTCAGCCCAGCTGCTGCATCTACTTGTGAAACTGGTTTGAATTTGTCTCGAGGATCTCGCATTTCATCAAGGGGTTTGGGCAATAGTATTGCCTTGGGTTTTGTAACAATTACAGAATCTCTTTTTGCCACTACAATGCTGTTTTCTTTTTTTATCGTGCCATCAATTAAAATAATATTTGCAGTTTGTCCTAATCCTACTTCGTCATTAACTTCCAAAACTATTCCACGTGGTTCTTTTTCTTCCTGATCGAGTCTTTTCTGAAGATATTGTTGAGTCAATCCCACCAAAACGCTGAGAAGTTCAGGGATTCCTACTCCAGAACGTGCAGAAATTGGAACTATTGCAATTTCAGATTTAAAGTCCTTTACACGATAAAATGCCTCTGATTGATATCCAAGAATAGACAAAGTTCCCACAACATCATAGATTTTTTGATCAAGATCAGTTTGAATTGACGCGTCTTGTTCTTTGATTGCCTGTGAAATGAATTTTGTTTCAGATTTTCTCCATCCAGAAATTTGATCACATTTGTTCAGAGCTACTACAAAAGGAACTTTCCTGCTCTGTAAAATTTTCAAACTTTCATTTGTTTGTGGTTGAAATCCACGATTAACATCAACCACTAGAATTGCAATGTCAGCTGCTGAACCTCCACGTGAACGAAGATTTGTAAAAACTTCGTGTCCAGGCGTGTCAATAACTAAAATTCCAGGTACCTTGTTTTCTGCCTGTTCAAGTTTTTTGTATAGTATTCCACACGTTTCTTTGATTGTCTCAGATGGAAGAAAGCTTGCACCAATGTGTTGGGTAATGCCTCCTGCTTCTCTACCTTGAACTCCAGTTCCACGAATTCTATCTAAAAGAGATGTTTTTCCAGAGTCTACGTGACCAAGAACTGCCACTATGGGCTGACGAATTTGCAAATCAGATCACTCAAATGCTACCCTCGATTCGTGATCAAAACTTTCTTGTGAATCTGATGCGTGTATAATATTCTCGCTAAATCCTAATCCAAAGTCTCCTCTAATGGAACCAGGTTCAGCTTCAAATGATTTTGTAGATCCAATCATAATCCTAGTGGTTGCAATTGCATTATTTCCTTCAATGATTGCTGCAACTACAGGTCCTGATGTGATAAATGATGTTAATTCACCAAAGAAGGGTTTGTCTTTGTGTACACCGTAAAAGTTCTCTGCTTGTTCTTGAGTGAATGTAAACATCTTTAATTTTAATAGTTTGAATCCTTTTCTTTCAAATCTCGATATGACTTTACCAACTAGATTTCTAGATACTGCATCTGGCTTTACAATGAATAGAGATTGTTCAGTCAATTCTACTTCTTTCTAATTCCGCCTTTGACGTATTTCTTTGTCCACTTCAATTTTCTTGGATCACGTTTTAGTTCTAGCATATTCTTTTTGCATTTTGAAGAGCAAAACCATAAAACGGCTCCATCATTTTTTGCAAGCATTGTACCAGAGCCTTTGGCGACAGGTCTGTCACAGAAATTGCATGGTTTAACTAAAAGACTCATATCTTATCACCTATTTAATTTTCTTTGCTTCTCTTTCTGTTTCTCTTAGCATTAGAATTTCTCCTACTCTAACAGAACCTTTGACGTTTCTTGTAAGAATTCTACCTTTATCTTTACCAGTAAGAACTTTGACTCTAACTTGAATTACTTCACCAGCAATGCCAGTTCGTCCAACAATTTGAATAATTTCAGATTGAACTACTTCTTCAGTTGTAGAGCTCATTGATCAGTCTTTCCACCTTTAATTTTAGCAATTGATGATACAACTTGGTCCACAATGTGTTGTGCATCACCAGCATCCAAAATTGCTGCAGCGGCAGAAGTAATATCAATACCCAAAGACTTGCCTAATTCTTGTTTGCTTGGTACAAATGCATATGCTGCACCTTGTTCCTCACATAGAATTGGAAGATGTGCTACTACCTCTGGTGGTTCTACATCTTCAGCGATAACAATTAGTTTGCTGGTACCACGTTCGATTGCCTTTGTGGCTTCATTGGTTCCTTTCTTTACTTTACCGCTGGTAGATGCTACTCTAACGGCCTCTAAGATTGGATTTACGAGGTCCTCTGGCGTTTCAAATTTAACATAATATGATTTTCCCATACTTCGTCACCCTTAGGGTTCATTCTCCATTCTCTCAAAACGTTGGAATGGTTTTAAAAGTGTTATCGGGAAATGATTGTCTTGACTTTTTTGAGGTATTCAGACATCAAAGAGTCTAGTTTCTCTTGACTTTCAGCTTCTGCATAGACTCTAATTATTGGTTCTGTTCCACTGGGTCTAACCATTACCCAGTTTTTAGGATCAACTGTAATTTTGATTCCGTCTGTCACATCAGAACTTGGAAACTCTTCTTTAAGAGAGGAGATTAATTCTGTCACTTTTTCAGAAGGACACAGTATTTTGTCTTTTGTAGTAAAGGAGGGAGGCAAAAGAGAAATCTCATCAGATAATGATTTTCCAGAAGTTGCCAAAAGATCAAGCATTAATCCTAACGTCATACAACCATCTCTTACTTGATTATGTTTTCCATACATGAATCCGCCATTTTCTTCAAATCCAATCAGCGCATCAGTTAGAACCATCTTCCTAGAAACTTCAACACTTCCAACTTTGGTTCTGATAACTTTGGAATTAAATGTCTCAGCAATTTTTTCAATGTTAGATCCTGAATTCAAACAAGTTATAACCAAAGAGTTTGGGTTCTTCTTTAAGATATGTTGAGTTAGTACAAGTGCAGACTTGTCACCAGTTAAAATGTCACCTTTATTATCACAAAATATACTTCTATCACCATCTCCATCAAATGCAATGCCAACATCTGCATTGTTTTCAGTCACAGTCTTTGAAAGTATTGAAAGATTTTGTGGTGTTGGCTCTGATCCACGTCCTGAAAAATTTCCATCAATGTTTTCATTTACAAGAAATGTTTCACAGTGTAACTTTTTACAAAAATCTGGTGCAGATACTGTCTGTGCACCATTTCCTAAATCTAAAACAACTCTAAACTTTTTTGATTCTATTAGTTTAGAATCAATATGAGACAAAATTCCATTCAGATATGTCTCAATAGTTCTCTCTTCTGATTCTGTAGTACCCCATTTTGAAGGATTTGTAATCCAACTTTTTTTCAAGTAAATATCTTCAATTACTAATTCATCTTCTCGTGAAATCTCTACGCCATCTTTTGCAGCAGGCTTGATGCCATTGTATTGTGGAGGATTGTGAGATGCAGTAATCATAATTCCACCAGAATATCCCAAACTCTTTACTGCAAACTCAAGACATGGTGTTGGAACAATTCCTGCAACATTACAATCAATTCCAATTGAATTAAGAGCTGAACTAACAACCTTGCAAATTATTGGACTTGATGCTCGTCCATCATATCCAATTAACACAGGCCCTCTCTCAAAGTAAGTTCCAATAGCCAAAGTCATATCATGAACAAATTCTAAAGTAAAATCTTCAGAGAATACTCCACGAATTCCATTAGTTCCAAAAAATTTTGCCATGTCACTATTCAATAATAGATAAATTTGTGTTTAATGGCAAAGTCGTTGCGGGAGTCGCCCAGCCTGGTCAAAGGCGTAGGGCTTAGGACCCTATCTCTTAGGAGTTCGTGGGTTCAAATCCCACCTCCCGCACCATTTTGATTTCTGTGAATGATTAATAATGAGAAAATCTTTACCAATCAAAGTCATGAAAAAGACAGTAGTTGGAATTACAGTTGTAGGAAAAGATAGAGAAGGAATTGTAGCTACATTTACCAATTTTGCATTTTCAAGAGGTGGAAACATTGAGAAAGTAAATCAAAATGTAATCAAAGGTCTTTTTGGAATGTATCTAGAAGTATCATTCTCAAAATCACTTGATGTAAAGAAATTTGATTCAGAGATTCAAAGCTTGGCTAAAAAAGAAAAGATGGATGTGAGTACACATCACGAAACCAATTCACAGAAAAACATTGCAATATTTGTAACAAAAGAACAATTATGTCTTGAAACTATTCTTAAAAATGCAAAGTCTCTGAAAGGAAAAATATCAGTAATAATTGGTACTGAAGAGACATTGGAGCCATTAGCAAAGAAGGCAAAGATTCCATTTGTTTCAGTAGACGAAAAAAATCAAGAGAAAGCAGAAGAGAAAATCATTCAGATCTGTAAAAAATATGACATTGATTTGATTACACTTGCAAGATACATGAGAATTCTTAGCCCCAACTTTGTTTGGAGATATCCAAATAGAATTATTAACATTCACCCATCATTGTTACCTGCATTTCCAGGTGCACTGGCATATGCACAGGCATTTGAGAGAGGCACAAAAATTGTTGGTGTTACTTCACATTACGTTACAGAAAACTTGGATCAGGGACCAATAATATTCCAAGATTCCTTCAAGGTAGATCCTAACGATACGCTTGAAAAAATAAAGGCAAAGGGACAAAAACTAGAAGCAGATACATTACTCAAAGCAACAAAGATGCATCTAGAAAACAAACTTGAAGTCCGTTGGAGAAAGGTTCACATCAAATCTAAGTGAATTAGATGGCAGAAATCAAATCTCAGTTCGATCCAAATCTCAGAAAATTAATTTTAAAGAAAAAACAAGTTGCAGTCATTCCAGTAGGATCAATTGAGCAACACGGTCCACACTTGCCTGTATCAACTGATACGGATATTGTAACTGAGGTTGCAAAAAGAATCTCAGAAAAAAAGGGATATCTTTTACTTCCAACCATTACCTATGGAGTTTCATTTGAGCATGCACCATTTTTCAATCTAAGTATTAGAGAATCAACTTTACGTACAGTTCTTTCTGATTTGTGTATATCATTATTATTCAACGGTATCAAAACAGTTTTCATAATCAATGGACATCATGGAAATCTAAAGCCAATAAAAAATATAGATATCAAACTAAAGAAACTCTCAAAAAACAAGCTAAAAGTTTTCCCGCTATCTTACTGGCATTTTATGAAAAGGGATTTTGACCATGCAGGATTTGTTGAAACATCACTTATGCTTGCAATCTCAAAAAATGTCAAAATGAAATCAGCCAAAAAAGGATTAATCACAGACAAAATGACAAAACAGCAAATCCAAAAACTTGGAAAACTAGCCAATCAATCATTTCAAAAAGCTACCAAAAATGGAATTTGGGGAGATCCAACAAAAGCCACAAAGAAAGACGGACAAGCAATTTTAGCTGAAATCATCAATAATCTATCAAAAAGGTGTCAAACTTGCCTTACTGAGCACAGATCATAGTTTCACCAATGGAAATTTAATATAACGCCTCGATATCCAAGTCAATAAGTGATTATAGATGTCCGTTGATATGGCAGTAAAAGTATTGGATGAGAGTATCAATCAAGTCGTATTGATAAAGCTCAAAGGGAACAAAACCATTAGAGGCATGCTTCTTGGTTTTGACCAACAC
>CAZBBN010000059.1:0-7435 GCA_964490195.1 uncultured Nitrosopumilaceae archaeon | reverse complement strand
AACCACCACTCCAAACTGCACTGTTTAGTGCTGCAAATTTGTTATCCTCTGGAGGAATTATTTTACCAAAGTATTTCTTGAAAATCTCCGGATGTTCTTTAAGAGCTGCATCAGTATCTAAGAATAGAACGCCTTGTTTAGCCAAGTCTTCTCTCAGACTATGATATACAACTTCAGATTCATATTGGGCACCAACGCCTGCTAAGAATTTCTTTTCAGCTTCTGGAATTCCAAGTTTATCAAATGTTTTTTTGACATTATCTGGCACATCATCCCAGTTCTTTTCTACTTTGTCAGATGCTTTTGCATAATAGTAGATATTTTGGAAATCAATAACACTAAGATCTCCGCCCCAAGTTGGCATAGGTTTTTGCATAAAAATTTCAAAAGAACGTAATCTAAAATCAAGCATCCATTGTGGTTCATCTTTCATTTTACTGATGCTAATTACAGTTTCCTTAGACAGGCCTTTTTTGCTAAGGTGAACATAAAGTTCGGTAGAATCTTTAAAATCGTATTTGGAATAATCCATGTCAAGATTTTCAGTCGCCATGCTCGTCATAACCCCGTTATATTATAAATACATGAGGAAAAATAGGCACAGCTAAATAGGTTTAGCTAAGATGAAGATTTAGAAAATCAAGTGAGGAACAATCAACATTCAGACTATGCAGTGAAAGTATTTTTCATTGCATCAAACGCCCCTACAACTGTATGAACTTGAGACATAATATTTTGAACATTGAATTTTTTCAATTCATCTGAAGTAAATGGGCCAATAGAAACCACAGATAGTTTTGCAAGATTTTCAAGCAATTTGTCTTCACCATAATCTTTTGACATTATTTCAAAGAATCCACGTACAGATGATGAACTCGTAAACACTATACCGTCCACTTTGTTCTGAGAGAATAATTTTCTGAATTCATTCCATTGAGTAGTATCTCTAAATGCACAAACATCATAAAGATGAATTTCTAGCACATCAATTCCAATTTTGTTTAAAAGTTCTTTGAGAAATGGTGTAGATGCTCCACTGCGAGGAACAATCACTTTTTTCCCAACCGCATTGATTTGTGTGAATTTCTCACCTACTCCAACAGATGAAAAAGTTGTAGGTTGGAGATTAACTTTGATTCCTTCATTTTCAAGGGCAATTGTTGTTTTTGGGCCAACAGACATTACAATAGTATTTGCAACAGATAATTGCAGTTTGTTTAATTTACCAACATGTTTTGCAGTATCAAAAAGTAGTTTGACTGCTTTTGAGCTCATAAAAACAGAATAATCAGGATTATATTTCTCAACAGATTCTAAAAATTCATCAACTATTTTTTCCCCCTTACTTACAAGTTCAATTGTAGGTAATGGAAGTGGTTTTGCACGATTTTGTTCAGCAAGAGAAATGAATTCAGCAGCATCATCCTTAGAACGAGTTATAGCAATAGTTTTTCCGTCAAGCATTATTTCCACCCAATAGTATCTGACAAATCAACGACATTTCCAATAATGATATTTGTTGGTGGAGTTATTTTATTTTCTTTAATTTTTTTTGCAATGTTTGTAACTGTTCCTTTGATCATTTTTTGGTTGGGAGTAGTTCCATTTTGTATTACAGCCACAGGAGTCTTCTTATCCATCCCTCCAGCAACAAGATGTTTGCAAATAACATCAATTCTTGAAAGTCCCATCATAATTACTATAGTATCTACAGACTTTGCAAGTCTTTTCCACTTTACAATCTCTTGTTTCTTTTCAGGATCTTCATGACCAGTAACAAAAACTACAGATGAGGCATGTTTTCTGTGAGTCAAAGGGATGCCAGCATATGTAGCAGACCCAATTCCGGAAGTAATTCCTGGAACAATTTCATATTTTATTTTATTTTCTTTTAGAAATTCTGCTTCCTCTCCACCGCGTCCAAAGATTATAGGATCTCCACCCTTTAGTCTAACAACATTTTTTTTGGATTTGGCATATTTTACCATCAAATCATTTGTGGTATTTTGATGAGTTGTATCATCCCCTACTGCCCTGCCAACATAAATTTTTTCTGCAGATTTTGGAATTATTGAAATAATTTTTTTACTTACTAACCTATCATACAAAACAACATCTGCCTTTTTGAGTAATTCAACTGCACGCAGTGTAATTAATTTATGATCTCCAGGCCCTGCTCCAACAAGATACACTTTTCCAGTCATGTCTTATTCCATTCCTCTACTTTTTCTCTCCAATTTAATGCAAGATCATTTACGCCCTTTTCGAGCAATTCTTCTCCTGCATTATTCCCAAGAGATTTAGGATCATTTTTGCTACCAGTTTTATTGACTTGTAAGGATTGTTTTCCATCAACAGAAAATGCTGAGACGGTTAATGTCATTTCAGAGCCGTTTGATTTTGCATATGCACCTAGTGGGAATCTACATCCAGAATCAACATAGTCAGATAAAGATCTCTCTGCCTCAATTTCTAATCTAGAATCTGTATCTTCAATTTTTTTTAGCATAGAAATTGTGTTTTCATCATCTACTCTAGCGACAATTGCAATTGCACCTTGTCCTGGAGATGGAGAGAAATTATCTATTGACAAAGGAATAAATTTCACATCAACGCCTAATCTCGAGATACCTGCTTGTGCAAGAACTATTGCGTCAAAATTTTCTCCAGATGCTTTTCTTATTCGGGTTTCAATATTTCCCCGTATTGGTTTTACTGTAACATCAGGTCTAATTCTTGAGACCTGAACTGCACGTCTAAGTGAACTTGTTCCAATTATTGCACCTTCCTTAATATTTTCCAAAGATGAACCGTCTGATGAAATAAATACATCGTTTACTGCTTCACGTTTCGGAATTGATGCAATAATCAAATTCCCACCTAATTCTGAAGGAACATCCTTTAGACTATGTACTGCAAAATCAACCTCTTTTTGAGTAACTGCTCTATCAACTTCTTTTTCAAAAATTCCTTTCTGATTGATTGTAAATAATGGCCTAGAATCTGTATCACCTTTTGTAGTGATGGATTTAATTTCATACTCACAATCAGGATTCACTTTTTTTAATTCTGAAATTACCCAGTTTGTTTGAGCGAGGGATAACTGACTTCCTCTTGCACCTACAATGTATTTCAATTTTTCACCGATTTCAGTGCTGCATCGTATGCATCAAGTGTTTTGTTTAGATCTTTTTCTGTGTGAGCATCGGATAGAAAAACAACTTCAAACTGTGAAGGAGCAATGAATATTCCTTTTTTCAATAATGTACGGAACATTTTTTGAAATTTCTTAGAGTCTGCTTTTTTAGATGTTTCATAATTTGTCACAGGTTTGTTTGTAAAGAAAATCTGAAACATTGATGCTGTAAAATTGATTTGGTGTGAGATATTCATGTCAGTTGCCATATCATCCAATGCAGTAGTGAATAACAGATTAAATCGTTCAAGTTTAGAGTATAGTTTGTTTTTTAGTTTGTTAATTGTTTTAATTGAGCTAATTGCAGCACTAACAGAAATAGGATTTCCCGCAAAAGTACTTGCTTGATAGACTTTTCCTTCAGGAGATAACAAATCCATTATTTCTTTTCTGCCACCTACTGCAGCGATTGTAAATCCATTGCTCAAAGCTTTCGCCATTGTAGTAATGTCGGGCTTAATTCCAAAATGTTCTTGAGCACCACCTGGTGCAATTCTAAAGCCAGTAACAACTTCATCGAAAATTAATGGAATGTTATTTTCTTTAGTGATTTTTCTCAAATCATAAAGGAAGTTCTTTTCAGGTAAAATCAAACCCATATTAGCTAATATTGGTTCTACAATCACTCCTGCAATGTCGTTATTTTTTTTGATTGTCTTTTGAAGATCTTCTATGTTGTTATACTGTACAACCAAAGTATTTTTTGATACTTCATCTAAACCACCATCTGAAACTGAAATACCATTATGTGCAGAACCAGATCCTGCTTTTACTAGAACAGAATCATGTGCACCATGATAACATCCTTCGAATTTAATTATTTTTTTCTTTTTTGTGAAACCACGAGATAATCTAATTGCAGTCATTGTTGCCTCGCCTCCAGTATTTACCAATCGAACTTTGTCAATTGACGGAAAGTTTTTAATAATTAGATTCGAGAGTTCAATTTCACCTTCTGTTGGAGTACAGTAAAGTGTTCCCTTTGAAAGTTGATTTGAGACAGCGGCGATAATTTCTTTTCTTCTATGTCCCAACAATAAAGCACCATATCCATTACAAAAATCAATATACTTTTTGTTCTCTGCATCCCAAAGATATGCACCGTTTGATTTTTTTGTAAAGAAAGGATATGGTTCAAAATACCTAACAGGACTATTTACTCCTGAAGGAATAACTTTCTTTGAATCTGAGAATAATTTGGAATTAGTCATCAACATAGGCTAAACTAGGTCATTATTATTCGTAAAAGAAAGAATTTCTGTGATTTTTAGGCATGAATCAAGTAATTGAGGCATCTAAAGATTTTCCTCTCATTCTTTGAGTATGAAATTTTTTCCTAAACAAAAATGCAACAATTATTGTCCCAACATAAGGTGCACTCCAATAGAGCCAAAGATCATCCATCATTCCAGACAACAAAGCAGGCGATAATGCTCTAGCAGGATTCATTGAGGCTCCAGAAATAAATGCCAAAAAGAAAATATCTAATCCAACGATACCGCCAATTGCAATTCCACTAAATCCTTTCAATCCTTTTGTATACACTACGGTAAAAATAACTGCCATAAGCAAAGCAGATGCCAATACCTCTACTGGAAATATTAAAAATATGGAAAAATCATAGTTTGGTGCATTAGCCCCAAGGTGTGCATCTTGTCCAATAAACATCATAACAAACAAAGAACCAAGAACCGCACCAATAATTTCAGCTGCAAAATACCAAATGATTTGTATTTTTGAAATATGTCCTGTAATGTAATATCCAATTGTTACTGCAGGATTAAAATGTGCAAGTGAGATTTTTCCAAAGGAATAAACACCAATAATTAATGCAATGAAAGGAGTTACAGCTGCAAACCATGTTCCATATGGACCACCGATTTGAACATCATATACAATAGAACCTGTTGCAAAAACCACAAGAATGAATGTACCAATTAGTTCTACAATAAAGATTTGAAAATTTGAATATGTCATCACTATTCCTCTAATTTTTTAATGAGATTCAATACCTCATTTTTTATTTGATCACGTATTTTTCTTAATTCTTCAACATCCTTGTTTTTTGGATCAGAAATATTCCAATCAATCACATCCTCAACAAATAATGCAGGACATGATTCTCTATCCACACACCCCATATTGATAGTGATTGATTGGGAAATCATTTCATTTGTCAATTCTTTTGGTTTTTGTGCAGTTATGTCAATTCCGATCTCTTTCATTGCATCTACTACATTTGGGATCAGTTGAGATTTTGGTTTAGTTCCTGCACTAATAACATCAAACTGAGGAGCAAATTTTCTAAGAAATCCCTCTGCCATCTGGCTTCTACCAGCATTTTCTACACACAAAAAAAGGATTTTCTTGGGTTCAGTCACATTATCAAATAAATATCAGTTTATATAAATTTAAATTGATATGAATGGAGTCAGTCTATTAAAATGCATATGTGACGAGACAAGATTTGAGATTCTAGAAATATTACAAAAAAACAAAGAATTGTGTGTCAATGATTTTGTTGAAAAATTAAAGAAAGACCAACCACTAGTTTCACACCATCTAAAGATGTTGAAAAAATGTGGTATTGTCAAATCAAGAGATGAAGGTAAAAAAGCAATGTATTCAATTTCAAATAACCAACTATCAATATTGATATCAAGTGTTACAAATGCAAGCAAGAAAATTTCTGTTCTGTGTTCAGATGATTCTTGCTGTTAAAATTTTTCAGTTCTAACTACACCAACATCACTTACATAGAGCACTATAGCAAAATTTGCAAATAATGTTCTTGAGATCTCCTCAACAATGTCCGATAGTTTTTCTTCGCGTATAATCACTTCAACTTTAACATTTTTTTCATTTTTAAAGCCTTGACCACGTAAGCCACGTGCACCATTTCCATCTACCTCATAAGTTGTATATCCTGTAATTTCATGGTTTTTTAAAATCTCAATGATATTTTTTTGAGCAAGTATTTCACAAGTGATTGTAAGTAATTTTACATTGTAGAGTTTCATATCCAGTCTTTTACGATGTAATTGAATAAGTCTATCGATCCTTCTCCAGTGTGAACAAAAGATGAAATTGTAAACATTATTGGTAACAACACAATGATGTTGTATGGGAATGTAATTCCTAATGCAGAAGTAATGTAAAGACTAGGATTTGCTTGAGGAATTGCATGACGCAACACTGCAGGTGCAGCAATAAATGACGCACTGGCCAAAAGTAAGCCAAACATAACGGCACCACCAAGACTTAATCCCATGGAGGTTGCAACCAAAACTCCAATTATTCCATTAAAAGTAGGCATGATTATTGCAAATGCAATAAGAAAAATCCCAACTTTTTTGATATCATCTAATCTTTGACCTGCAATGATTCCCATTTCTATCATAAAAATCACAATTGCACCAGTAAACATTTCATCAAATACGATTTTGATTGAGACAAACCCCTCTTTTCCAATAATATAACCAATAATTATACTCCCAAGTAGAATTACTATTGCTTTGCCAGTAATTGATTCATGTAAAACCTGAGAGAGTTTTGTTTTGGTATTCTGTATTCCAACATCAATGTCAGATGTATCATCATTTATGAAAGATTTTTTCTTTGCTTTGATTTGTTTTGATACTGCTATGTTTGTCAAAAAAATAGCCAAGATGAATGCAACTGGTTCTAATACTGCCAAAACGGCTGCAAGATATCCTTCTGATGTAACACCTTGATTTTTGAGAAAAGACAAACCAACTGAAAAAGTTACAGCCCCCACTGCACCATATGTTGACGCTAATGCATAAGAATCAAAAATGTTGAATTTTCCCAATCTTCTTAAAATTTGATAATGATTCAAAGTAAACAAAAGTGAAAGTCCAATTGCTACTAACATTGGAATCAACATATTTTCAAATCCAGTATTTCTCATCTCAATTCCACCATGAAGTCCAATTGCTGTAAGAAGATAGATTGGTAAAAATTCAGAAATTGCTTCAGGTATTTTCAAATCAGACTTGATTCTAGCGGCAATTATTCCAAACAAAAAGAATAGAATTATTGGAGTAAGAAGATTTGATTGAATTAATTGTAAAATATCCATTTGAATACTTCAAAAAAAAAAATTTGGCAGAATAAAAATTCTGGCATTAAAATATCAAACAAATAGGTGAATTAGATAAGTACAGCACCGGCTCCGCATCTGCCAGTTCAACGAACTCCGGGTAGGAGACCCAATAG
>CAZBBN010000058.1:0-7437 GCA_964490195.1 uncultured Nitrosopumilaceae archaeon | reverse complement strand
TATTCTTCTAATTTCTGAATAATTTTGGCAAAATTCCATGGACCACATTGAACATCTAGATTTTCACTTTCAAACAATCCTGTTCTGTTTAGATAATTGATTACGTGTGCTGAAAATGGTAATGCTCCAGTGGCTCCTGGTGAATTATAATTTAGAATATGAAATGATGTCTCATCATCAATTAAAATTACATCTGGAACGAACTTTCCATGATCATCAATTACTGATGATCTAATTCCTGCAGTACCCTTTTCGGTAATTTTATCCGCATCAATTTTTGGCAAGAATCTTTTAACTCTGTTGATCATTGTAGATTTTGACATTGATGACTGTATCTCATTTATTGCAAGCTCTTGAAATTGTTTATCGAAAATTGTTTTTCTTGCACCAGAGCCGAGCATTTCAATAATCTTTGGAATAAACTCTTTGATGTTTTCTGATTTATTGTATCCATATGGACTAAACACTGGAACTGCATTTGGACCTATTTCACAACTACCATCAACTCTGATAATCCAATGTGGATCTAAAAATGGATAATCTGGAAATTCTGGAACTGAATATATGCTTGTTTTAGTCAAGTTATGGTATTCTTTTGGAGCTTTCCAATATTCTCCTCTAAAGTGCACGTCTGTGAATTTTTCTGCAACACCAACATCATGTGCAATATTTACTGCTTCGCCACCTGCAGCATTGATTAGAAATTTTGCAAATATTTTGTGATCATCATTTAATGTAATTGTCCACTTGCCGTTTTCTTTTTTTATTTTTGTAACTTTTGTATCTAGAATAAATTTTGTACCGCTAGTCTCGCTGTCTTTCATAATTGATTTGGTAAATATTGAATAATCTGCAGATCCATCCTTGTATACATAAAGTGCAGATTCACATTTTATTTCAGGCTCTATTTTTTTTAATTCTGTGCTGTCCATTAATTTTATGTCATTATCTTCTAATCCGTTTTGTTTTCCCCACTTTAGATATTTTTCAAGAACTGAAATGCTATTTTTATCCAAAGCAACTTCAATTACTCCGTCTTTTTTGAAAGGCAAGTTATGTAATTTGGAATACTCTTCCCACATCTCATATCCATGAAATGCAGCTTTTGCAAACAACTTTTTCTTTTCAGGATTGTACAAATATGGTGCATGAACTTTTCCTGTATTTCTTCCGCTTGTATGAAATGCAACTCTGTGTGCTTGTTCAATCACTGCTATCTTTTTTGATTTGTTAAGATATGATAAAAAATATGAGATAGATGTTCCAAGAATGCCTCCACCAACAATTACTATATCAAAATCATGTACCATAAGTCTCATTCTTGTTTTGTTTTAGTCAATATTAAATCAAATCTTTGAGAATTAAGATTAATATCCAATAAAATTCCAATTCCTGCTGTGCTGCCTGACAAATGTTCAGTAATGGAAAATGGAAAACAGTGTGTCAATCCTCCAGAATTTATTGTATCAATAGTTGCAAATGAAGATGAATACATGGTTGGTGTGACTTGTCAAAAACACAAACAAATTGTCTCAAGTAAAATTGGATTACTTCAAAATGAACGAAAAATACGTGATGGTAAAATTCTATTTTCACCTGTAAAAGCAGTTGGAACTGACTGTATTCACGGAGATACGGATGATTTTGTTCAAATTGACATGAAATCTCATAAAACTTGAAATAATTTTGATTAAAAGTATGTATGATGCTTTTTGAATTATTATCTGATATAGTTGTGAATGATGATGTTTTGCTAATTGTAAAAAATAATGGAGCAACATGTGAGGTTAGAAGTAATTCACTTAGTATCAGGCAAAAAGAAAAGTGGATTACTATTGGAGATAATGATGGCCCTGCACACATGCATGTTAATTCTGAATTGATAAAATCTGCAGAATTCATCCAAGAAGAAAAACCTGAACGTACTAGTTTTAGCGTGAGATTCTTTGATGAACATGGAGAATGTGTTTTAGCTGCGTTTTTTACAAAAATGTATGATGACTCTAAAATACTAATTTCTGCCAGAAAAACAGCATATGATGATTTAAACCAAAAATATTCTTCTAAAATCAAATTTTAAAAAAAAACCTTGTCTGAAAAAGACAAGGAGAAAAAATACTATTCTAATTCTTTTTTCTTCTTTTCTTTCTCAGATTGTAATTTAGCTAATTCTAATTCTTCATTAGTGTGTTTGAATTTTTTCAATCTGATTTTATACTACAATTTCAATATAAAAACCGCACATTGGTATGAATCAAGCACCCATGAGTAAAAAGTCGATTGCGACAACTGATTTAGGCCTGGACCTTGATACATGCGCACATTGTTTTAGATGATCACTCAAGCGTAAAATTCAGAATCCTACTGAATAGATCGGCTTTTTTCCATTCATTCCTAAATTCAGATTTTTAACAGTAATTTCTGCCATCTTGGCCCTGGTTTCTTTAGTTGAACTACCTATGTGTGGTGCAAGAACAATGTTTTGTAATCTTGTTAAAGGATTTTTTGTACCGATTGGTTCCTCCTCAAATACGTCTAATCCTGCACCTGCAATGATTTTTTTCTTTAGTGCTACGGCAAGTTCTTTTTCATTTACTATCTTTCCTCTTGCAGTATTAATCAAAAATGCAGATTTTTTCATCTTTCTAAAAACTTTCATGTTAAACAAGTGATCTGTCTCTTTAGTGTGTGGAACATGAACTGAAATAATATCACTTTGTGTGACTAGTTTTTCAAATGTCACAAATTTCACACCTAATGTCTTTTCTTTGGACTTTGGGATGTGTTTTCTGTTGTGATATACTATGTTCAACTCAAATGCTTTAGCTCTTTTTGCAAGTGTTTTACCAATTCTTCCTAAACCTAAAATGCCAAGAGTTTTTCCTTGAAGATCCACTCCTACATAATCATATGCTCCGTAGATTACTTTCCATTTGCCCTCTCGAATAATTCTGTCTCCCTCAGAAACTCTTCTTAACAAGTCAAGCAATAATGAAAATGCTAAATCAGCAGTTGCATCAGTTAGTACTTCTGGAGTATAGCCAACACGAATTTTCTTTTTCTTGGCATAATTGACATCTATATGATCAAAGCCTACACTATAGGTACTGATAACTTTTAGATTTTTGGCTACATCTATGATTTCTTTATTGATTTTATCATATGGAAAACAGATAATCCCATCCACCTCTTGTATTTTTGATCGAAGCTTTGTTAGAGGGATAGGAATTTTCCCAGAATGAACTTCAATTCGATATCTTTTTTTTAAGTCACTTAATGCAAAATCGTGTAAGGTTCTTGTAAGAAAGACTTTTTTTTTCACTAGTCTTGGGATTCATCTCAAACCATTTATACGATTTCTTTCTAAATCACGTATGTCTTCTAAAGCCGAAAAAGAAGAGGAAGAATTTGCCATTTGTGTAGCGTGTGGCAATTCTATTGACAAATGTGTATGTGTGTGCCCTTATTGTGGTGAACGCGATAAATGTGAATGTGCATTATTTGACGCAGCTACTGGGGGTTGATCATATTGACAACACAGATAATTATACTTCAAAATGGAAAGAATTAGATATGGACACAGCTGATTTTACTTGGTTAATAGGTGGTCCACAAGGCAGTGGCGTTGAATCTGGTGCAAATATTTTCTCCAAAGTTTGCGCTGAGATGGGATACCATATATTTGGAAAGCGTGAATTTTATTCTAACATCAAAGGAGAACACAGCTACTTTACAGTAAGAATCTGTGATCAGAAAATTAATTCCAATGTAAATGATGTAACACTAATGGTATCATTTGATGCTGAAACAATTTTCCGTCATTATGATGAAGTAATTTCTGGCGGCGGAATTATCTATGATTCGGATTTAGAAAAATCAAAAACAGATGATGTTCGCACTCTTGATGCGCAATTCAAAGAAAGACTGCATAAAGAATTAGAATCAAAAAATAAATCCTTTACAATTGGGGGAGTTTTAGAGATTGCAAAAGAAAAAGGAGTTATACTGTATCCTGTATCTTTCAAATCTATTCTTGCTACTCTTGCAGAAGAAGCTGAAAATCCTCGTTTGAAAGGATTGGTTAGAATGTTTAATGTTATTGCTGTTGCGTTGTCTTTAGGATTGGTACAGATGCCTCCTGATTCTTTGAAAAAAGCTATTGGGGATATTTTTGCAAAAAAACCTGAGATTGCAAAAATTAATCAAGAGACTGCTACATATTCATACAATTATGCAACAGCAAAGTTTGAATCTTTCAATCATTGCCTTACTGGAACAGAAAAAGAACCTGATACCATTTTAGTTCAAGGATTTCAAGGAACAGCTCTAGGTAAAATGGCATGCGGTTGTAGAATGCAACCTTATTATCCAATCACTCCGGCTTCTGATGAATCAGTATTTCTTGAATCAAACGAAATAGTTGAAGTAACTGGTGACAGGCCTGGATCTACTGCAGTCATTCAATGTGAAGATGAAATCTGCGCAATGGGAATGACTATTGGTGCAGCCTTAACTGGAACACGTTCTTCAACATGTACTTCAGGTCCTGGATTTGCATTGATGACTGAAATGCTAGGATGGGCTGGAATGAATGAGGTGCCCGTTGTAATTACTAACTATCAAAGAAGCGGTCCTTCAACAGGACTTCCTACAAGACATGGTCAGGACGATTTACTATTTTCAATATATGCAGGCCATGGTGACTTTCCAAAAATTGTTTATGCATCAGGTGACATTGAAGAGAGCTTTTACGATACTGGTAATGTCTTTAATTATGCAGACATTTTCCAAGTTCCAGTAATTCACATGATGGATAAATTTCATGCTAGCTCTGTAATTACATGCAAAAGATTTGATCCTCAAAAAATTTCAATTAATCGCGGTAAACTCTTGGAAAAAGTAGAGGATGGCTATATGCGATTTCAATTAACAGATGATGGAGTCTCTCCTCGTTCTAGGTTGGGAATAGATAATGGAATATTTTGGAGCACTGGTGATGAATCTGATGAGTATGGTCATATCTCAGAAGACCCAATTTCACGTGTAAAAATGATGGACAAAAGGATGTCTAGACTAGATTTGATCCTCAAAGAGATTCCACAATCACAACAAGCCGTATCTTTTGGAGTTGAAGCGCATACTATCATTTCCTGGGGTTCTGCAAAGGGTCCTATTCTTGATGCCATTGATATGCTCAAAAAAGATGGAATCTCAATTGGATTTGTTCAACTAAAACTAATGAACCCATTCCCATCTGAATATGTTAGTTCATTACTAAAAGATGTCAAGATAATAATTGACATTGAAGCAAATCAATCTGGTCAGCTAGGAAAACTGTTCAAACAAAATGTTGGTCGCGATATTGATTACTTTGTATTAAAATACTCTGGTAGAGCAATGACTAGTACTGAAGTTTATGATTCACTTAAAAAAATTATTGAAAACAAAGCTGACAAAAGGGAGGTCTTAATGCATGGCGCTTAAACTTGCAGATTACAAAACAGATGTACACAATGACTGGTGTCCTGGATGTGGAGATTTTGGAATTGTCAATGCAATTCAAATGGCATTAGCTGATATGGGGATAGAACGAGACAAGGCAACAATCTTTTCTGGAATTGGTTGCTCTGGTAAGACATCCCACTTTATCAATACTTATGGTATTCATACATTACATGGACGTGTTTTGACATTTGCACAAGGTGCAAAAATTGCAAATCCTGAGATGACTGTTGTTGCAGCTGGTGGTGATGGTGATGGGTTGGGAATTGGTGCAGGACATTTTGTTGCTGCTGGAAGACGTAATGTCGATATGACTTACATTATTTTTGATAATGGTGTTTATGGATTAACTAAAGGACAAGCATCACCTACACTAAAACTAGGAGAGCAGACAAAGTCATTGCCTTCTCCAAATACAAATTACAATGTTAATCCAATAGGTCTTGCAGTTGCAAGTGGTTTTACCTTTGTTGCACGTGGTTATTCTTATGATGTTAAACATCTCAAAGACTTGATAGTTCAGGCAGTAAAACATAAAGGATTATCCTTTTTGGATGTATTGCAGCCATGCCCTACTTACAATGATATCAATACTAGAGATTGGTATGCGGGAACAGATTTGGTTGATGAGGCACAAAAAAGACACTCGAGAATCTACAAACTTGAAGATCAGGGGTATGATCCAGTAGTACATTATGATTCAGAAGTAGAAATAAATGAAAAACTAACTCAATCATTAATTAAATCACTAGAGTGGGGTGGCAAGATCCCAACTGGTGTATTTTATAAAAATGAAATAATCTCACCTTATACTCAAAGACTGAAAGATAAGATTCCAAATTACTGTGAAAATCCACCAGCAAAACAAAACATCTCCCAAAATGGTAAATCCATCACTGATATTTCTAAAATTTTGGATTCACTACAAGTGTAATCTCTGCTTGAAACCTAACAAGTTATAGGCAAGTTTTGTCGAAGAGTATTTTGCATTTGAATATTTACGAGGCAAACAAAATATTTCGAAAATCAATAATCAAGGGATTCTTTGAACCCCAATTGGTTAATTTAGATTTTAAAAAATCCTCAATTAAACATCCTTCAATTAATGGTGATGGTCTTATGCAATCTGATTTACTTCATGTCTTTTTTGATGTCGATACTGGGTGTGATTACCCTGATGGGGACGAATGGTTTATTGTAGAATTGTTATTTCCTCATGATGTTAAACTTCCTGATAGTTTGAAGGGTGTTGATTACTTTACAACCCTCTCAGTTGATGAAGAAAAAACATTTTGGCATCATCGTGAGCTGATTCGTTTCAAGTATGGAAAATCAAAGAAACTAGTTGATGCTTTGGAATTTCTTGAATCAAAATACAAAGAACTTCATGAATTACTAGAACCACTACAAAAAGATCTCAAGTAATCTCTTTCCAAGAATTTCCACTAAAAGTGTATTTTTTATTTTCAGATGAAGCAGAATTTAGTCTCCATCTAATTGATTTTGAATCAAACTTGTAGATGATCTCTGTGATTTCTGATGGGATCTTTTGGGGATCAAGATGATGTGGTAGTAACTCTAAAACAAAATCAATCTTTTCAATTGCATTATCAAACCATTGTTTGTCTTCTATATCAACACTAAAAACAATTCTGGGGTTTCCATCAAAATTGATTTTAATCTTTAAGGCATTGCCACTGCCTCTCCTTCTTTTCATTTCTTTGAAAACGGCTTTTACTTTTTCCCAGCGTCTAAAATCAAACCATTGAAAGAATTCCTCATTAAACGCAAGTGGAATTTCCATGTCAAGTGAACTGACAAAGTTACTATCGTCTTGCTCAATCTCCTCTTGAATTATTGTAAAATGCGAGTTTAGAAAACCATACAGCACTTCAATTTCCCATGGTGAAATACCATAGTATGTCAGTGTTGTTT
>CAZBBN010000057.1:0-7563 GCA_964490195.1 uncultured Nitrosopumilaceae archaeon | reverse complement strand
CATGATCTTTTTTGTGAACACTGTATGCTTTGTTTAGAGCTTGTTTTGTTTTTGCTCTTTCAACTGCATTTTGAAATTTTTTGTGAATGACATTTACTTGTGCTGAATAGCTTGCCATTGATTCAACAACCATTATGAGATTAAAGTAGTTTACGCTGACATCATCTAATTTTCAAATCATTTTGTAATTGATCGCACACAAAACTTGAACTAACGAGATCCATATATTGAGCAGAGAACCACAATTTATGTGAGTGGTTCTTTTGACAGACCTGGATGGGATGAATACTTTATGCTTCAAGCAGAGTTGGCAAAACTTCGTTCAAATTGCATGACAAGGCAAGTAGGTGCCGTAATAGTTAGAAATCACAGACAGTTAGCAACAGGATATAATGGGACACCACCTGGAATCAAAAATTGTTTTGAAGGAGGATGTGAGCGATGCCAACTAAGAATGGAAGGAAAGATAGAATCCGGGGCATCATTGGATAGATGTCTGTGTAATCATGCAGAAGCAAATGCAATTATGCATTGTGCAATTTTGGGAATTGAAGCAGGAATTAAGGGAGCCGTGTTGTATACAACATTTGTACCATGTCTTGAATGCACAAAAATGGCAATAACAATTGGAATTAAAAAATTTGTTTGTCTTGACTCTTATCCAGAAACAGATTATGATTTATTAAAAGAAGCTGGAGTAGAAGTGATTCAACTAGACAAAAATGAAATTGCAAAATGGGCAAGTAAACTAGTCAACAAATACGAGAATTCCGTGTAAGAAAATGCAAGTAAATGTTACAAAGACTGATGAATTGGAATCAATGCCACCATCAATGTTAGTATCAGCCACATATGATAATAATTCAAAATCAGCAATTTTAAAATTCTACAATCTGGAATCTCAAAAACTAATCTTATGGAAAGATGAGACAGGACACAAACCATATTGTTATTCAAGATTATCGCCAGATGAATTAGATTTTCTTCAAGAAAGAGAAGACATTCTTGAAATCAAAACTGTTCAGCGATACGATCTAATAACAGACAAAGAAATCAACATGACAAAAATTACAGTGGCAGATCCACTGGCAATTGGAGGAACAACAGGAGATAAAAGTATCAGAAATGTGATTGAGACTTGGGAATCAGATATCAAATATTATGAAAACTATCTTTACGATAGAAAATTAATTGTTGGAAAGTATTATGAAATTGTAGATAAAAAGCTAAAACCACATGATTTGGAAATTTCAGATGAAATTAAAATTGCACTAAAAAGTTTGCTTTGGGATAAAGTAGACAGTGGAAGCATGGTGGATTCTGAAGAATTTAAAAAATACATTACAGAATGGGCAGATTTGCTAAATCAGCCAATCCCAAAAATAAAAAGACTAAGTCTAGACATAGAAGTAGAAGCAGAGATTGGAAGAATTCCAGATCCAAAAATTGCTGAAAAAAAAGTCACCGCAATTGGGATGAAAGGCTCTGATGATTTTGATCAGATTTTTGTTCTCAGAACAGAAGGAACAGAGGAAGGAAAAAATGAATTAGATCAAAATATCAAGATTACATTTTATGATTTAGATAAAGAAAAAGAGATGATACAGGACGCATTTAAAATTATCAAAGAATTTCCATTTGTGATAACATATAACGGAGATGAATTTGACTTGCCGTATCTTTACAATAGGGCTGAAAGACTTGGAATAAAAAATTCTGAAAATCCATTTTACATGATGCGAGATTCTGCAACATTACGAGATGGAGTACATCTTGATTTGTACAGAACTCTTTCGAATCGCTCATTTCAAATTTATGCATTCAGTCAAAAATATACCAATTTTTCTCTAAATAGCGTCTCAAAGGCTCTACTTGGCAAAGAAAAGATAGATTATGGATTAGAGTTTGACCAACTATCGCTCTATCAAACTGCAAATTATTGCTATAATGATTCCTTACTAACATTTGAACTTACTAGTTTTAACAACGATTTACTGATGAATCTTCTTGTAATCATTGCAAGAATCAGCAGAATGCCAATTGATGATATTGCAAGAATGGGGGTATCACAATGGATTAGAAGTTTGCTATATTATGAACATAGAAGAAGAAATTGTCTCATTCCAAAAAGAGAGGAGCTTCAAAGAAGATCAGAAGGAGTCCTATCAGATGCAGTGATTAAAGATAAAAAATATCGTGGAGGATTAGTTGTAGATCCAAAAGAAGGAATTCATTTTGATGTAGTAGTAATGGATTTTGCAAGTCTATATCCAAGCATCATCAAAGTGAGAAATCTCTCATATGAGACAGTGAGATGTTCTCACGAAGAATGTAAAAAAAACATTATTGAGGGAACAAATCATTGGACATGTTCGAAGAGAAACGGACTGACATCAATGATTATTGGATCATTGAGAGATTTAAGAGTAAATTATTACAAGAGCTTATCAAAAAAAGAGACTCTCACAGATGAACAAAGACAACAATACACAGTTGTCAGTCAAGCGCTTAAAGTAATTTTGAATGCCAGTTATGGCGTCATGGGCGCAGAGATTTTTCCACTGTACTTTCTTCCAGTAGCAGAGGCGACAACTGCAATTGGAAGATATACAATCATGGAGACAATTAAAAAATGTGAGGCAGCAGGAATAGAAGTACTCTATGGAGATACAGATTCATTATTTATCAAGAAACCCACAAAAGAACAAATTCAAACAGTAATAGAGCAAGCAAAAAGAGATCACGGAGTAGATTTAGAGATTGACAAAACATACAGATATTGTGTTCTAAGTAACAGAAAGAAAAATTATCTGGGAGTAACAAAAGATGGAAATGTAGATGTTAAAGGACTTACAGGAAAAAAATCACATACACCGCCATTTATCAAAAAATTGTTTTACGAATTACTAGATGTGTTATCCAAAGTTCAAACAGTAGAAGATTTTGTAAAAGCAAAACAACAAATTTCAGAAAAGATTGCAATATGCGGCAAAAAAGTAGAAGCAAAAGAAATTCCCCTAGAAGACCTGACATTCAATGTGATGCTCAGCAAAGCACCATCAGAATACGTAAAGACTATCCCTCAACACATTAGAGCTGCAAAACAATTAGAGACAATTAGGGAAATAAAAAAAGGAGATAGAATTTCATATATTAAAATCCTAAACAAACCAGGTGTGAAACCTGTAGAGATGGCAAAAAAAGAAGAGATTGATTCAAAAAAATACATGGAGTTTATGGAATCAACATTAGAGCAGATTACATCATCGATGGATTTAGATTTTGACACAATTTTAGGAAAGCCAAAACAAACAGGATTAGATGAATTTTTTTGGAGTTAATATGAAAAATGGAAATTAACGGAACATTACTTACTATTTTAGGGGTATCAGCGGGAATTTTGATTCTTTCAGGATGGGTTGAGCAAATTTACAAAGGATATAAAACAAAGAGCCTAAAAGACGTTTCAAAATTTCTAATGATCTTTATTTCTGCAGGGGCAATTTTGTGGTTAATTTATGGCGTTATTGTATCAGATGTATTTATCATAGGCACTAATATGACGGCAATAGTTCTAATGATGACAGTTCTGGCAATGAAGAAAAACTATGACAGACTATCAAAAACAAAACAAATCTAATCAAGAATTAAATAGAATATACCAAGTTTCAAAGAAAGATGTTTGTAATTAATTGTAAGAATTATGAAGAGATTTCAGGCGATAAAATAATCAAATTTGTTAAAACGGCTGAAAAAATTTCTAAAAAATACAAAGTAAAAATCGCAATATCTCCACCTCAGCATTTAGTAGGATTAGTTGCAAACAGTTCAATTCCAATTTTTGCTCAACATGTTGATGACTCTAAAATTGGAAGTACCACAGGATTCATCATTCCAGAGTTGCTAAAAAAATCCAAAGTGAAAGGTTCTCTAATAAATCACAGTGAACATAGAATTTCAAGCAAAGAAATTGAGAAACTAGTTTTGAAATTAAAAGAATTGAAAATGACATCAATTCTTTGTGTAAAAGATGTAGCAGAAGTAAAAAAATATGTTAAATTAAATCCAGATTATATTGCAATAGAGCCTCCAGAATTAATCGGATCAGGAAAGGCAGTTTCAAAAGAAAAACCAGAATTAATTACAAAAGCTGCAGAAGCTGTAAAGAGTGCAAAAAACAACACAAAACTACTTTGCGGTGCAGGAATAGTTTCCGGAGAAGATGTTTCAAAAGCAATTGAATTAGGATCAAAAGGCATTCTTGTTGCAAGTGGAATAATCAAATCAAAGGATTGGAACAGTATAATGTCTGAATTTGCCAAGTCAATGGTTTAATACCCCCTTTTTTGGATTGGTTAATCGTAAAAAATGAAACAAGTTTACTTTTATGATGAAGGAGATGGTAAAAACAAGAAACTTCTAGGAGGCAAAGGAGCAGGGTTATGCGAGATGACCCGACTAAAATTACCGGTTCCTCCAGGATTTACCATTACCACTGAAGTTTGTAGAAAATACTATGAAAATAATCAAAAATTACCAAAAACACTCATGGCAGATGTAAAAAAGAACATTGCAAAAATTGAAAGAAAGACAGGTAAAAAATGGAATTCTAAGACAAACCCCTTACTAGTATCTGTCAGATCAGGGGCTGCAATTTCTATGCCAGGAATGATGGACACAATATTAAATCTCGGACTAACCGATCAAACCGTTTTAGGTCTTGCTGAAAAAAGCCAAAATCCAAGATTTGCATGGGATTCGTATAGGCGATTTGTCCAGTTATTTGGTAAAGTGGTATTTGGAGTTGAAGACTATATGTTTGATAATGTCTTAAATGCAGCAAAGAAAAACCAAAACGTCCAAGTAGACAGTGATTTGAATGAAGAGTCATTAAAACAAATTGTAGAACAATACAAACAGATTTGCAATAAACATACCGGAAGAAAATTTCCAACGGATCCAACTGAGCAAGTAGAACTTGCAATCAAAGCAGTGTTTGGAAGCTGGATGGGAGAAAGAGCAATCGTCTACAGAGAGAAAAATAACATTACAAAGGATATCGCAGAGGGTACTGCAGTAAACATTGTATCAATGGCATTTGGAAACATGGGTGATGACTGCGCTACAGGGGTTGTGTTTACAAGAAATCCAGGCGACGGTTCACGTCAAATTTACGGTGAATATTTAATTAATGCACAAGGTGAAGATGTAGTGGCTGGAGTAAGAACAGGAAAACAAGTAGACGAAATGAAAAAGGACCTTCCTGAATCATATAAACAATTAGTAAAAACATGTGAAAGATTAGAAAAACACTACAAAGAACCTCAAGATATTGAATTTACAGTTGAGCAAGGGAAATTCTATTTGTTACAAACAAGAAATGCAAAAATGAATGCATCAGGAATGGTAAAGACATCCGTGGACATGGTAAAAGAAAAACTAATTGATAAAAACAGAGCACTAACAAGACTTCAAGCAGAGCAACTAGAACAACTGCTACATAAAAGAATAGACCAAAAAGAAATCAAAAACCATACACAATTAGCAAAAGGAATTGCAGCATCACCTGGTGCTGCCAGTGGAATCGCAGTTCTGGATGTCAAAAGGGCAACAGTAATGGGAGAAAACGGAGCCAAAGTAATTCTAATCAGAGAAGAAACAAAACCTGAAGATGTTCCCGCATTTTTCGAGTCTGTAGGAATTCTAACTAGTAGAGGAGGTAAAACATCTCATGCAGCAGTAGTAGCCAGAGGAATGGGTAAACCATGTATAGTTGGATGTTCTGATTTGAAAATTGATACTGAGAATAAACAATGCAATGTGGACGGAAAAATAGTTCAGGAAGGAGATGCAATAACCATTGACGGAAGTACTGGTGGCATATACATTGGAGAAGTTCCTACAATAGAGCCAAAAGTTACTTCAGACTTTAAACAAATCTTAGAATGGGCTCAAAAGGCAAAAAAAATAGGAATCAGAGCAAATGCAGACACACCAGAAGGAGCAAGACTTGCAAGAGAGTTTGGAGGTCAAGGAATTGGCTTGTGTAGAACAGAGAGAATGTTCAATGGACGTGATAGAATTAATCTCTTTGTAGAGATGATCATGGCTGAAAATATTGAAGAGCGAAGCAAGATTCTAAATAAATTAGGTCAATTGCAGAAAAGCGATTTTGTTGAAATTCTAAAAGCAATGGAAGGATACGAAGTGACTATCAGACTATTAGATCCGCCACTACACGAGTTCTTACCAAATCCAGAAGAATTAGCAGAAAAGATTCGTAAATTAGAAATGCAAAATGCAACAGACGAAGTCAACAAGGCAAAAATTGTTCTAAAGAGAGCAAGAGAACTTGCAGAAGTAAACCCAATGATGGGACATAGAGGAGTCAGAGTAGGAATCACACATCCTGAAATTTATGAAATGCAGATTCGTGCAGTCTTTGAAGCCCTAGTTGAATTAACAAAGAAAAAAATAAAAACACATCCACAAATCATGATTCCACAAATAAGCAGCATTGCAGAACTAAATCACATAAAGAAAATTTATGATTCCATTAAAAAAGAGATGGAGACAAAACACAAGATGAAATTAAAAATTAATTTTGGAACCATGATTGAGGTGGTAAGAGCAGCATTAACGGCAAATGAACTTGCAAGTACTGCAGAATTCTTTAGTTTTGGTACAAATGATTTAACTCAAGGAACATTTAGTTTCAGCAGAGAAGATGTAGAAGGAAAATTCCTTCCAGAATATATGGAAAAGGAGATTCTTGAAAGAAACCCATTCCAATCAATTGATGTCAACGGTGTAGGAAGCCTGATTAAAATAGGCATTTCTGGAGGACGTGGTGTTAGACCAAATATGGAGATTGGAATTTGTGGGGAGCATGGAGGAGACCCAAGTTCTATTAAATTCTGTCATGACGCAGGTTTAAGTTATGTTAGTGCATCACCACATAGAATTCCTATTGCAATAGTTGCAGCAGCTCAAGCTGCAATTGAGCAGCCAAAAAAGCCAAAATCAAAGAGAAAATAATACATTTTAAAGCCAACTATAACCAGCACTAGATGAATTGCTACCTCGAATTGACTCTATCAAACAGATTAGACAGAAAATTGGCATTACTCAAAAAAAACTTGCCATAATGACAGGTGTTAGCACTTCAATGATAAATCAGATTGAATCTGGAAGAAGCCAACCAAGCTATGATACAGCAAAGAAAATTTTTGATAGTCTTGCAAAACTAGAAGGCGAGTCATCAGCACACACAGCAGGAGATTTTTGTAGTAAAGACATTGTCAAGCTAAAACCAACAAACACACTTCATGATGCAATCAAAAAAATGCATCAATTATCAATCAGTCAAATTCCAGTGTTTGATAATTCCGAAGTTGTCGGAGTAGTATCAGAAGATGGGATAATAAAACACCTAGCAGATGTGGGAGAGTCAGAACTGAAAAAAGCAAAACTTGCAGACACCATGGATCCTGTACCACCAATAGTAGATTTTGAGACGCCTGCAAATGTTCTGGTTCCATTGATTAGATACTCTAAATGTAT
>CAZBBN010000056.1:0-7607 GCA_964490195.1 uncultured Nitrosopumilaceae archaeon | reverse complement strand
ATTACTCATTATGTTTTAAAAAAGTCTTAAAGTTAAATTTTTCTAAGATTCTAAGACAATTTTATCATTTGATACAGAAATTATAGATCCTCCAGCTTGTTTTATTTGTTTTTTTAATGCTTTATCCATTGTTCCAATAATAGATCTATTGTATTTTACATAATCTAATAATTCCTTATCAGCAAAATTTCCATTAATAGGAATTGTTTTGAAATTTTTTATAAAATTCAAAGTTATAGTAATATGTTGTTTTTTTCCAGGAATTTTTTGTAATTTATTTAATTCCGTTATGACTACTTCTGGAACAACAAAAGAAATTGAACCTATCTCAACATCAAGATTATCAATATTTTTGATTCGTTTAGTAGCTAAATGGATTAAAAAATTAGTATCACAGATGACTTCAACCAATTATTCCTGCACCAATTAGTCTCCATCTTTCATCAATTCTTCTACTAATTGCCACATTACCGCCTTCAAAGATGCAAGCTGGTCTCCTAAGTTCAATCTCAATATTTTTGGATTTTATTTTAGTGACCTTACCTAATACAGGAGCAGTTCCAATATTGAGTCGAAGTAATTCTCCTGATTGAATTGGTTGGACTTTGGTATCTACTGTTATTCCTACTGCAACGTCAAATAGATTTACTTCAAGTTTTAATTCTGTAGAATTTTCAGGAAGAGTGCCTGGTTTTCCAATTACTGAACCAATAAACGAATCACTTCTAGTCATAGAAGGATCTAATTTTGTTCCAATAGCTACTAATCCACCAGGTTTTACTGATTCAACAATTCCCGCAGCAGTACCTAAAGATGTTATTTCTGTCAGTAAGGGTTCGTATGACTTTTTTTTCTCATTCAAAATGCCGGGTTTAATCTCAATTTCATCTCCAATTTTAAAAACTCCTTGTGTCAGACTACCACCAATTACGCCCCCTTTGATATCTTTTAATTTTATACCAGGTTTGTTTACATCAAAAGATCGCAAAACATGCATAACAGTGTCTTTCTTTTCATCTCTTTCTGGAGTTTTTATTGTTGATTCTATAGAACCAATTAATGCATCAATATTTAATCCAGATTGAGCAGAAATTGGAATTATTGGTGACTTTGCAGCAAAAGTCCCCTTAACAAATTTTGTAATGTCTTGATAGTTTGCCATAACTTCTTTGTAAGGTAGTAAATCAACTTTATTTTGAACTATAACTATTTGTTGGATTCCAAGTGTTTGAAGAGCTAAAAGATGTTCTTTGGTTTGTGGTTTAGGAACTTTTTCATTTGCAGCAACTAATAGTAAAGCACCATCCATCAAAGCAGATCCTGAAAGCATGTTTGCCATCAAACTTTCGTGTCCAGGACTATCTACAAAACTTACAACTCTGGATAATTCACTTTCTTTTCCACAATTATTACATTTTGGAGTTGTAGAATAACCTAGAGGTTCCTCACAACTTTTACATTTGTAAAATGCTGCATCAGAATATCCTACACGGATTGTGATTCCTCGTTTTAATTCTTGACTATGAACACTTGTCCAAGAACCAGTTAATGCTTGAATCAGAGTAGTTTTTCCATGATCTACATGACCTGCAGTTCCAATGTTAACACATGGTTGATATCCATATTTTTTGATGTACCAATCAGGAAGTGTTTCTCTCCAATGCATGACTCAAAATGTAGAATCGGTATATGTTAAGTTATTCTTTTTTATCTTCAGTTTTTTCTTCTGTAGATTCTGCATCTTCAGCAGGTGCTTCTACTGGTAATTCTCCATCAAATTTACAATTTACTTGATAGATTTCTTCAGATACAGTATTTCCACGCATTAGTTTTCTCTTTCTTTGTCCAGTCTCTGTATCTTGCAGACCTACACCTTTTGAAAGAAGAACTTTTTTTCTTGCAGAACCGTGAACGTCATTTCTCATGGGAACTCCAGATTTGTCACTTCCTCCAGTGAGTTTTAATTTTCCAGAAAGTCCCACAATTGATGCATCGGTTTCATTTCCAAGTTGTAAACCTAACAAAGGATTGACATCACTATCTTTGAGTTCCTTTGAAATTGACTTTCCTTTAACATCTGAAATTGTAAGTTTGAAGCTTGTCAATTATTCCAAAAAAAGTTGGACGACTAATTAACCTTTGGACATTATTTTTAAATCAAGATCGCCAAGAAAAGTAATGGGAGAAGACATTAGATGTCCAAGGTGTGATAAAATTATGGTTGACATGCAAGCGTGTCACATGTTTTGCCCCAATTGTGGGGCACATTTAGATTGCTCAGATAAAGGAAACTATTGGTAATTACATTCCAGGTCGATCAGGAATATAGTCTGTTGCCATATTGATTGCCTGATCTTTCATAATTTCAAGATACGTATCATAATCTGCTTCAAAGTTACAATGAGGACATTTTACATTAGTAATGTCATCATCTAAGATAGCAACCTTTTCACATTCAGGACATCTTGCATCCATGTATTAGGTTTCAAATTAAGATATTTAATCATAGTTAATGAATTATTCCTAGGCGGAGTTAGTTTAGTCTGGTATGACGTCAGCTTCCCAAGCTGAAGGCCGCGGGTTCAAATCCCGCACTCCGCATTATATCTCTCTTATCGCTTGCTCTATTATTCCTCTATCAGGAGCTTTTGGATAATATTTCAAATAATTTTTGAGATCATCTTTTGCTTCAGAATTTTTGTTTTGTTTTTCCCTAAGATATGCCCTATTTTTGTAAATTTTGGCAGATCTTTTTGGATTGATTTCTATGGCCTTTGTGTAATAGTTTTCTGCTTTTTCAAATTGATTTGTCTTAAGATAAAAATTTCCTAATCCATTATAAGTCAAATATGATCTTTTATTGATGTCTAAACATTTTTCATAAAATTTTACACACTCAGGAGAATTTTGTTCATTCATTATAGATCCCAGTTGATGTAAAGCAGTAGAATTGTCCGGATAAATTTCTAAGGCTTGTTTTAATGATTCAAGTGCATCAGAAGAGTTTTTCATAATATTTAGTCGTTCAGAAATAAGACATAATCGATTTGATTTGTCACTAGAATCATTTTCAAGTTTAATTGACGCTAAAATATCTGACGGGGCCAACAATATCAATAATTGTCCTTCTTCAGACCATTCTTTCTCAAAAATGTCTTCAGGTATTGCTCCTTCCTGTTGTTCTCCTTCTTGGTTACCTTTTTGGATATAATGCAATATTGTTTTTTCTTCATCATCATAACCAGTAATGATAGATGCATGTTGAGTAATTTCTGGAATTCCTGGAAGAATAACAATTGGAGGTATTCCAGAATCAATAATTTTTTTGAGTTCAGATAAAGATGAATTAACTATCTTACATACTAGACCATGTCTTTCTGCAGATTCAATCCCTTCGATAAGAATACTTCCACTGAATCCCGAATATTTTTTTGCAGTCTCTATGGCTTCTGCCATTGACAATTCAACGTTCCAATATTTTGATACGACATTAATGGGTAATGGGAGACAGATGTTTTCTTCTTCTACAAGAGGTAAAAGCAATACATGATCTTCTTGCTCCATAAATTAAAGAAATTTTGAGAGTTATTAAAATCAATCATAGAAAACAGAATTTTTCAATTAATTTGTTACCATCTTGACTCATTTCTGGATGAAATTGTGTTCCAAAAATTAGCTTTTTTTCATATTGAATGATTTCATATTTACAATTATTTGATTCTGCAAGTGGGACTAAAACGTCAGGTAGTTGAGATATCTCAAACCAGTGGCTTTCAAAAACTTGTATAGAATCACTACAAATTGGATTATTACATAATATTTTGATTGTTTCATTTCCTTTTTGAAGTAATGGAATCTTTCTTATTGTCCCACCTAATGTAAGGGCTAAAATTTCTGCACCATAGCAAATTCCAAGTAATTTAATATTATTTTGAATAGAATAATTAATTATTTTAGAATTTATTTCATTTGTCTTTTTTTCATTTTTTCTCCTTCCTGATAAAATAAAACAATCATAATTTCCAAGTGAGTTTAGGTTAAGAAGTTGAGGAGTTTGTTTTTCAAATGAAATATTTTTTTTAGTTAAAAAATCAGTTAAATTTTTTGTGTATATAGAACCGTTATCAACAACTAAGAGCAATTAGTTGCCTACCTCAATTGAGACATAATGAATCTCAGGAATTCCGTCTCTTAGAAGTACTGTTCCAATATTAATATTATTTTCATCTTGCCACATGAATACTCTGTCACTACGTGGTTTTACAAAGTTATCAATGAATTCAGATAAGAACTTTTCAGTATTTGCACGATCATTTTCAGTAAAGAAAAATTGTTTTCCTTCATTAAATGACACGGGGAGCTGAATAGATGTTGGTTCAGCAACTGTGATTTTATTTTCTTCAAATACCGATTTTATGATATCAATTCTATCACCTCGAAGTAACTCAACATAATTACTATCAGCAGTTGTTGCAGCTGGTGCAACTCCAGAAACTTTCTTCAAGTATGCTTCAAATGCCTCTTGTTGAGTATCACCTAATCCAACAAAATATTCTCCATTAAAGGCAGCTCCGACTGCTGCAATAGTACCTAGTTGGGCAACAACACCTCCTGCTCCTGCAGTGTATACAGGAATAAAGTAGACATCATGATCACCCACACGATATAAAATATTATCACCAATTCTCGGATTCCTCAAGAGTGTCTTTAGTTGGGCAAAGTCTGGATCTCTATCAAGTGCCTCTCTAACTGCAGTAGGGCCAATTAATTTAGTTGTAGAATTTAATGGCACTTCATAGAATTGCAAGTCACCAAGATTATTTAGATCATTTCCAACTATCATGTATCCTGCAAGATTTCTGCCTTGTGAACCCTTTAATTCCAGTGAAAGTAGTCCCAAGAATTCAGGTTGCTCAAAACCAGGTGGTTTTGCTTCGATATAATAAGTATCAAGACCACGTGGAATTTCATAGAATTCATTGGCTTGAATAAATGTCTCGACATTAGTTACATGGTAAATATTATACATTTGTGTCTTCCAATTAAATAATTCAGCAGGATATCTGATTTGTTCTTTTAACCAATCTGGTATTGGTTGGAAATGTTCAGAATATTGTTTAGAAAACATTTCTGAAAAGAAATCATCTCCAGTTTTCAGTAATTGAATATCGCCATTGTATGAATCCACTAGTGCATAACCTACTAACCGCAAGTAAGGATTGCCAACAGACCAAGGAACATCATGTGTATCAAATCCAATAATTAATGGAATCAACCAGTAGGAATTCTTTCCATCAGTTACTGGAAGTGAATCTAATTCTTTACCAAATAAATTATAGAGGAAATACGGGTAGAGAGTTTCCATTCTATCTTTAACGTCTTTGTATCTCATAATATGGACGGGTTCAGTTGGAAATGAAAGTAAAAAGTTAGGTTCAAAGATCCAACTTAATGGTGGTGAAACATCTAATCCACCAGAACCTGAATAAGATACTCCTCCAAGTTCAGCACTGTTTGAACCTCTTGAATTAGGATAACCAGACCAAGTTTGTGAAAATAGTCCACCTTCACCATAGTAAATCTCACGTTGTTTGAAAAATTCACCACTATCAATAACCTGGCCAGCGGTTGCTTCAAGGGTAAGGAATCCATTTGGGACATGGGTGTAAACAAGATGCTCATTATACCATCTGTTTTCAAGGCTAACAGACGTTGGCAAAATTGGTTTCATAGAAGCAGTCCAATACAAAGTATTGTTAAAGCGGAGAATGTCGTTGTCCTCAAAGTCAACATATGGAATAAGACCAATCTCTGGCTTTAATTTGGCAAAAGCTGCCTCCCAATCCCAAACTCGTACTACATCAAGTACATCACTATTTTGATTTACATAATTTCTGATATTATTTGGAGAAACAGACGTTAATTGGACATTATAGGTATTTTCTTGTATATCATTTAATTGGCCAAGATGACGATTTACTCCAATTTGTTGAGCAGTATAAGGTCCCAAATATTCAATCTTCTTTGCATCAGCTATACTGTTGTTAACAGAAACAATTCCTGCAACAATTATTGCAATTGCAATAATACTTAGAATTCTAATGTAGACATCTCTCTTGAACATGTGAGTCAAAACACGTGCTCTAATTCTATCAACTACTGAAAATGCAATTAGTGCAGAACCTATTACAAGTGTACCACCAATCACATACCTTGTATTGTAATCAATTTGATTAGTAAAGAAGAGATTAAAGCCTACCCAAATAATTCCAATACCAATAATTCCCTCAATAGTTGAAACGTAGTTTAGATATCGTGGTTTGCCATCATTGGAATCTTGTAAATATGAAGTGATTACATTAATTATTCTATGAATTCCAATATACAAAACTAAACGCAATCCAATTGCTGCAAGTAATGGTGGAATCAATACTATTAAAGCAGGAATCATTGGTACAACATTTTCAGATGCATAGTTTGGATTAGTTTCAGGAGTCACAAAAGGCAAGGAAAACAGTTTTGGTAGATTTTCAATTCCCAGATAATTTCCATCAATGAAAGTTATTGCTGCAAATCCAAATAGGATATTTGCAAAGAAGGCACCGAATAGCAAAATTTTGGTAATTTGCCAAATTACAAATTGCAGAGATGATAGTTTGTAATCTCTGAAACTTCGGATATTGTTTGAGATGGGCTGCTGTCCACCACTTCCAATAAATCCAATTGCGGTACTAATCGCATACCAGAAAATCGAAGATCTTCCCGAAATATTTACACGAACAAGGGCAATTGCAGACAAAATAATTGTGGATACGAGTGTGTAATAGAGAGGTTTGCTGAATTGATCACCAAATTCGGTGAAATTCATTGATAAAATTACTGCCTGATTTCCTACCATTGCAAAAATTACTATACCGATTATGACTACAATGCCTAATCTGATGAATTTTCCAGCATCAGGAGGTGGAGCTTGCTTATCAGTAGTGGCGCTATACAAAGTCAAATTTGGTTAAGATTTGGTAAATTAATGTCTTATTAGCAAAATTAAGCAGTTCTTGCCAATTTTTTGCAGATCATATAGGCTGCCGCAAATGTTGGAATTGTTACTTTTTCATTGTTGTATGGTCCAAATTTTTTGTTTTTTAGTTTAAATTCTATTGGAGAATTTGCAAAAACTTCTACAGTATCATCATTAAGAAAGGATGATTCCATGTATGGATCAAACTTTGACAAATCTCTACAAAGAATTTTTGTAAGACCGCTTTTGCTGTTAATTGAACCAGGCAATCTAAAGATTCTATGAATATCCATGGTTACATTAGGATCAATTTTTACTCCAATGTTATTAGATACATCATCTAGTGTCTTTTGAAAAGAAGAATACCCATTTGCAAGTAATTCAGAAATAATTTTTGAGCGTTTGGATTTTGTTCCAAATACATGTTTTGAGAATCTGCCTTTCCATCCTTTATCATCAAAATCTGGAAAAGATGATCTGTCTGGTTTGAATTTCTTCATTCCAAAAGTTTCAGGAATAGCTCCACGTAACATGATATAATCAGACAGTTCTGATCTTTCTCTAGATCCAGTTTTCTGAAATTGAGAAT
>CAZBBN010000055.1:0-7617 GCA_964490195.1 uncultured Nitrosopumilaceae archaeon | reverse complement strand
AAGTAAGAGGTGAAGCGTTTAGTTCACTTGTATTAAATGAGAATAAGATTTCTACTTTTTTAATTAAAAGTTTGAATTCTACTAGCAAAAATATCCGAGGTTTTGTATCTCTAGTATTAGCAAATCGAAATGAAATAGATGCAATCCCAGAAATAATCAAACTTGCAAAAGATGAGTGTTCCATGGTTAGATCATGTGCAATTGGTGCATTAGGACATCTTAAGGCAAAAGAGGCGGAAGAAATTTTTTTACAATCTCTTTTAGATTCAAATTTAGAAGTAAGAAAAAGTGCTCTTCAAGCAATAATTGATCTAAAGATTATAGTTCCAGAAGATAAAAAAAATCAAATCAGTAAAGATTTTGAAATGGGAAAATTACTTTCGAAATTAAAATAGTGGACCGGAAGGGATTTGAACCCTTGATCCGATGCATGCCATGCACCTATCCTACCAGACTAGACGACCGGCCCATAATCAGAAATCTGATTGAATAAGATTTTTCAAATTGGTTATTAACGTTTAGCGGTTCTGTTGAAATCTGCCTGTGAAATTAACACAATATATTTAACCTCGAGAATGATGATTCAATCGTTATGGTAGTAGATAACAAAGCAACTATCACCTATGTGCAATTGCTAAAAGAAGATCTTGTAATTATCAGATTAGTTCCAAAAGATGGACCAGTTCCAGATTATCAAGCTGGTCAATTTATCACATTAGGATTACCAAATCCTACAGAAGGAGGCAAAATCGTTAGACGAGCATATTCAATTGCATCTCATCCAGAAAATAGAGATTATATCGAGCTTGTAATTAGATGGGTAAGAAAACCACTTCCAGGCAGATTAACTACTCAAATATTTAATGCAAAAGAAGGAGATGAGATTCTTTGGTTAAAACCTACAGGTAGAGCTTTGTTAATTAATGAAGAACTTCCAAGTGGAGAAAAAGATAACAGAAGAATCATTTGTATTGGTGGAGGCACAGGTCTTGCACCATTTGTTAGCTATGCACAACATCTTCACGATTCAGGAGATAAACGAGAAATCATAGTTTTGCATGGTGCAAGTTATGTTGATGAATTAAGTTACAAGGATTTGCTTACTGATCTTGAAAACGAAAGTATTGCAAAAGGCAAAGATGAATGGAATTTTAAATACAGAGCTGCAATCAGTAGACCTCAAGAATGGTTTAACAGATCATGGGCAGGTCAAATTGGAAGGGTTGAAACATTTCTAAGACCTAGAGATAACGGAATGTCACCACTAGAAGAATTAATCGGAGATACAATTACAAAAGAAAATACAATGTTCTATGTTTGTGGTTGGCAAGGAACAATTGATGGTGTAATGGACTTTTTAAAACCAAAAGGCTTTGTTACAGAACACGATAAACGTGAAGATGGAAGTTTTGAAGTCAAATACGAATCATACGGATGATTTTTAAAAATAATTATAAAAATCAATCATTGAAATATAAGATTCATCTAGTAAAATCAATTGATTACCGCACTATATCTTGCACATCTAAATCCTGTAACTAATGCTCATGTTGAAATAATTTCTGAACTAAAAAAAGAAGCAAATATTGTTAAAGTCATGCCAGTAGTTTTCAAAGACGGAGAAAAAGAAATCAACAGTAAGAGTTTCCCATTTAATTTTGAAACTAGAAAGAAAATGCTTTTGTCAGTTTTTGGAGATTCAATTCAAATAACTGATGATTACGCTTTTTTTGCACCATTTAAGAAATACATGCCACCATTGTTAGCTCCAAAATCATGGCAATTAAGAAAACAAATTCTAAGAGGAATAGAGGGTGATTTTTTTTCATACACAGGTGACAAAGCAGAAGGATATATGCTGAAAATATACAGATTGAAACCCAAAGTAGGGGAAAGAAAGGCCCTTTCTGCAGCATCTGTCAAAGAAAAATTGTATGATGCAGCTCTTGGAAAAGAGTCTTCATGGAAAGAGTATGTACCAGAAAGTATTGCCAAGATAATTGAAGAGGATTGGAAAACAGTTGAAAAATTTGCAAATTCGGAAGATTTGACTACTAGAGTAGCAGGAATGAAATTTCCTAAAGAAGGATGGTCAAAGAATAATTCATAATTGTAGAAATGAATTGAAAATAGATTAATACGCATCTAGTAAAAATTTCTTATGAAACTTCCACTTTCAAAATATGTCTGGTTTGATGGAAAGTATATCCTTACTGAAAAAGCACAAGTTCCAATCACCACACATGCAATTCACTATGGAACATCAATCTTTGAAGGAATTAGGGCATATTGGAATGGAAAAAATCTTTACATTTTTAGACTAGATGAGCATGTTAAACGATTTAGAAGATCAGGACAATTCTACAATATTTCACTTAATTTTTCAGATAAAGAGATCACAGATGCCATCATAAGAATTTGTAGAAAAAACAAGATCAAAGAATCATGTTACATAAGACCATTTTATTTTGTAGGAGATTATGGAATTAATCTACACGTAACTGAAAAGGCGCCAACAAATGTTGCAATTTTTACATTTCCTTTTGGGGATTTATTTAATAAAAATGGAATCACGGCAGGAGTTGTATCTTGGAGAAAGTTCTCAGATACATCTACGCCGCCACAAGCAAAAATGGGGGGAAATTATCTAAATTCAATCATAGCGACACAAGAAGCAAAAAGAAATGGTTTTGATGAGGCAATTTTGCTTGATCATAACGGAAATGTAAGTGAAGCACCTGGAGAGAATATCTTTATTGTAAGAGAAGGACAAATGATAACACCAACATTGTCATCATCCGCACTAGAAGGGATTACTCGAGATACAATAATAAAAATTGGAAAAGACTTGGACATAGATGTTGTAGAAAGAGAAATAACAAGAAGTGAGTTAATTATGTCAGAGGAGATTTTTCTTACAGGTACCGCAGCTGAAATTACACCCATCATATCAATGAATTCAAAAAAGATTGGCAATGGCAAACCAGGTGACATCACAAAGAAAATGATGCAAGAATACACAGACATAGTAATGAACAAAAATGTTGATTATTCCCACTGGTTAACGGAAGTGTACTAGATGAAAATCGTCCAAATTGGAACTGGTGGATGGGGCAAAAACCATACAAGAATTTTATCTCAATTAGGTGTACTTTCGGCAATATGTGATACCGATCTTCAAAAAAGCAGAGAGTATGGAGAAAAATATTCTGTAAATTATTATGAGTCGTTAGATACATTGCTAAGTTCTGAAGAATTTGATGCAGGATTTGTTGTGACCCCCACATCAACTCATACTGAAATTGCAAAAAAATTGTTAGAGGCAAAAAAACATGTGTTTGTGGAAAAACCAATGACTTACAAATCTGAAGATGGCGAAGTACTTGCTAAACTTGCAGAAAAAAACAAAGTGATCCTTACGTGTGGATACATTGAGAGATTTAATCCAGCTGTTGATGTTGTAAAAAAAATTGTTAAAGAAAAAAAATTTGGTGATTTGGTAATGTTGGAATTTCATCGTGAAAATAGAATGCCTCTACATATCAAAGATGTTGGAATAATTTATGATACATCAGTTCATGACATTGATACTGCTAATTGGTTATTTGATGACATGCCTCACGTAGTATTTGCAAGGGCAGGAAAAATAAGGCATGAACATGAGGATTTTGCAAGTATTATGCTAGGATACAAAGATGACAAGGTTGCAATTATTTCATCAAATTGGATTACACCAAAAAAAGTTAGAAAATTTAATGCAGTATGTACAGATGCAATTATTTCATCAGATTTTATCACTCAAGAAATTACTGTGGAAAAAGATGATGACAATGAAACTATTCAAAATGAGAAGCAAGAGCCATTGTTATTAGAAATTAAGAGTTTCATTGGAGCAATTGAGGGCAAAAATGAGTATATTGTCAAATCACAAGAAGCAGTTAATGTAACAAAAATAGCAGAAGCAGCACTCTTATCTAGTTTAAAAGGAGTTCCAATTTATCTGGATTTAAAATGAATAAAACAATGATGGACATCTTGGCATGCCCAATTGATAAAAATTACCCTTTAGAATTATTTGAGGTTAAGGAAAAAGATAACGTAATTTCAGAAGGGGCACTATTTTGTGAAAAGTGTTCAAGATTCTATCCAATCATAGAAGGAATTCCAATAATGCTTCCTGATGAATTAAGGGACAAAAAACAAGAGATGAATTTTCTAAAAAATTACAAAGAAGAATTACCTGAAAAAATTATTACACAGGGAAATCCATGGCATTTGTGAGATAATGGTTACAAATTTTATTTCGGATAAAGCAAAAATTGGCCAGAATGTTCAGATCTGGCATTTTTCATATGTTGGCGACAATGTAGAAATTGGAGATAATGTCAAGATTGGTTCTCTTGCACATATTGATTATGATGTAAAGATTGGTAAAAATACAAAGATAGAAGGTCAAGCATACATTCCACCTTTATCCAGGATTGGAAATAATGTTTTCATTGGTCCAGCAGCTGCTTTAACAAATGATCCTTATCCAATGTGTGACAAAATGATAGGAGTTACAATTGAAGACAATGTAATAATTGGTGCTCGTGCAGTAATCAAAGCAGGAATCACTGTAGGAAAAAACAGTGTTGTTGCAATGGGTGCTGTAGTAACAAGAGATGTTCCTGAAAATTCTGTGGTAATTGGTTCTCCAGCTACAATAAGATACAGTAGAGAAGAATACGATAAGAAACAAAGGGAATGGAAAGAAAGTTAAGATTTAATCTCTTTTCTAAAAATCCAGTTTTTCAATTTCGATAAAATAAAAATCCAAATTACAACAAGAATAATTGCAATTATAGCTTTGATGATGGATCCAACAAACATATCAAATTGACCAAATCCAGAAATCGATATTGGTCCTAAAATGGTAACAAGAATTCCGCCACCGAGTAGAATCAAAATCCACATGGCAAACAAGAATCCAAATAGACCATATTTCATGAATATACTCCCATCAAAAATGCTGTAACAATTGCCAAGATTCCTGAAAATATTGCAAGTTTGAAGATTGTAAAGCCAACCTGCTTTTCAGTTAGAGGGCCTCCAGCAAGAATCAATCTTACCAAAGTTACAGGTGCAGTTTTGTCATCAGTTGCTTTGAGTTTAAAATCATCAGTGTGTTCTACAGGCTTTCCCTTGACTTGCCTGTGTTCTACTATTCGTTTTACGCTTGAGAGAAACAAAAAGGAGTTGATAACTGCAGGCAATAATGCTACAGCAGCAATAATTTCTACACCACCTACAATTGCAATTGCACCATACATCGCACCCAGAGTTAATGCACCAGAATCTCCAGGAAAAATTTTACTTGGGATTTTATGGTATTTGTAAAATGCTAAGGAAACAAATCCTAATGGCAAACTAACAATTGCAATCTCATAATTTTGTATTACAAACAAACATATTGATAATGAAAAACTTGCAATCACCATAAAGCCACTGGCAACTCCATTTAGAACATCAATGGAATTAATTGTGTTTCCAGTAATTGGAATCATAAAAATTATCAAACCAAGATATAATGCCGGAATTTGAACTGTGCCAAATATAGGAAAAGCAAGATCTGAGTCATATACACCAAACGCAATGATTGGAATTGCTGCAATTCCAAGCGCTACAGGTTTAAACCATCCACCCATAACTTTTCTATCATCAACATATCCTATTAGAAAAGCTGCAAATGTTGTAATAGTTATTGCAAGAATTTCATTTAATTGTAAAAATGCATAAAGTACAATTTCTGATGCAATAATTCCCGCAATAATAGATATTCCACCAGGTCTTGCAATCATCACATCTTCTTTTTTATTCACATCCTTGACTGCAAGATTTCTTTTTTTAAGAAATTTAATTAGAGGAGGAGTCATTGTAAATACTACAAAAAATGCAACAATACAAGAAACTATTGCTGCAAGTATTAATTCAATCAATTATCTAACCTTTCGTAACTCTGCCTTTATGTTATCCGCAATGGTTGAACCAATTTTATCAATTTCAGCCAATTTATTCACAGGAATCTTTGCCAAATCATCTAAATTCTTTATTCCGTGTTTGTATAGAATTCTAGCTCTGACCCTTCCAATTCCTTTGACTTTAACTAGGTCAAGTAATTCCTTTCGTATTCCGTAAACAATTCGTATTCGTAGATCAGCCAATTCGTCAAGCAAATCTGCTCTCTCAACGTGTTTTGAAATCTCTCTTAAGCAATATGTCAGCCAATTAGCATTTTCAGTCATCCTATGCATGTCTCCAGACTCTATTCCAAGGCTATCAGATAGAGATAATTCTGAAGATTCAGTAATCCAAGACTGTAAAGCCAAAAGGCTTCTTGAGCAATCATATTCAGAAATTGGCTCTAGGAGTTCTGAAGAATTGTTTTCTATCATTAAACTGGCCGATTCGTAATCTTTTTGCCGCAGTGAAAATTTTGGAAAAAATTCATCACAATTTGAAATTAGATGTAAAAATCCAAACGTATGGTTTCTTTCTTTAGATACATTTCCAATTGCATCTCTAAAGGATGTTGCAGTTAAAGGATCAATGTACAACATCGATGTCTTTTTGCCAAATTCAGTAGCTGCATATCTTTCCCCTTTTTTAATTATCAGATATTTACTAGAAAGAAAACGTAGTGATATGTCAATTGCAAATTTTATGGTTGGTTTTCTTGATTGTAGTCCTCCCAATGTTTGTAGAAAGAATTCCAAGATTTCTTCTTTTTTAATTCCAGGATGTGTAACTATCACACTAAGAATGTGGGTTCTCAAAGATTTATCATCAGTGATTTTTGAAACTATTGGTTCTGGTTCTCCGTTAATGTAATAATCTATAAGATCTTCAGTGTTTCCATTTCCGACAATTATTGATTCCCCGTAATCATCATACTGAGGTCTTCCAGCTCTACCGCATAGTTGTTTGTATTCTAAAATACTAATAGGTCTATTTGCTCCAACCTTTGCATTATATCGATTAATATTTGAAATTACAACTCTTCTTGCAGGAAGATTAATTCCCGCAGCTAAAGTTGGTGTAGATGATAATAATTTGATGGTTCCCTTACGAAATTCAGTCTCTATGATCTCTCTGCATTTTTGATTTAGTCCTGCATGATGAAACGCAACTCCTTTCTTAACTAGAAGTGCCAATGTTTTTACTAATTCTGTATGTTCATTTTCAGATAGAATTTTTTTTGATGTTTTTTCTAAATTGGTTAATTCATTTTTTTTTAAAATCTGAAAAATTGCATCTGCAGCTTTTGTTGCAAGAGATTTGGAGCGAGTTCTAGTCTCAGCAAATACCAGTGATTGGCCTCCTTGTTGTACTGATTGCACACCTAAATCAATAGGTGTTCCACGAAGACTACGCTCAACTTCAAAGGTTTTGCCATCACTCATGGTAACCTCTCCTCCATCACATACTCCTTCAGAGAGAGGTACTGGTCGCCAGTCATTTTTTACCAGTTTACAATTAAGCCAATCTGCAATCTCATCAGAATTTGTAATTGTTGCACTAAGGCCTACAAATTGAGGTTTTGTATCTAAAAGTTTTAGTTGAGTTAAAATCATTAGA
>CAZBBN010000054.1:0-7668 GCA_964490195.1 uncultured Nitrosopumilaceae archaeon | reverse complement strand
TCGTTGAAATTTTATTTTTTGATGTATTTTAGATAGTCTTAGTTTTTCTTTCCATGTGTTAGAAGATCCTTTTACTTTTTTAGACATTTTTCTTTGAGATCGTTTTTTTTTGAAGGGATTGTATGCATAGTCCTTTGATGTTCCATTAAGAGATATTTTTTCACCCTCGATGAATTTTTTTTCTATTGGTAAAATGTAGGTGATGAAACGTTGTGTTTTCTGCACAACACTGCAGTACTGATGTTGGTGTTTAGTGATTCTAGAACTATTCTTATCTTCTCTGAATGGATAAATTTGCTTATTCTCATGAGTGTGACTCCCCAATATCATCTGAAAAGAGTATAGTTTGAAGTATTCTTATTCTAGAGGGACTGCACCGCTTTATGTAATGTTGACAAACATTTTTTGAATTGGTTTTTGATTGGAATGCCATAATCTTTTTTTGCATCAAAGTTCTCAATTACGTTACAGTATTGTTTTACCATTAGCTGATGCCGAGTAATGCACTAGAATTTAACTAATCAGTCTGCTCGGATAAACCCTTAAAATGGTAATTAATTGCTAGGTTTTTGGGCCTATAGCTCAGCATGGATAGAGTGTTGGACTTCTAATCCAATGGTCAAGGGATCGAAGCCCTTTGGGCCCATTTAACAAAATTATTTATTCTAATTCACATGTGTTGTTTTGTGAAAGATATAGAATTCAAACTAGAGTCAACTGAGATTCATCCAAATTCAGAAATCAAAGGAATGATTTTGGTCTCATATCCGGGAAGATATGATGGAGTTGTTATAAACACACAGATTTTAGATTCAAATGAGCACATTGTATACAAATCATACAATGGAAAAAGCATTTCACAAAACGTTTCAAGACTATTTATCAACAAAGATGTGATGCCTGAAAATAAAGCAGAGTTTACTGCATTGATAAAATTTGAGCCAAAACAAGAGCATGAAGTAAAATTTCGAGCATCAATTATTGAGCAACACAAAGAAATTGAGAGCCAGATAATTTTTGCAAAATATTCCTAGAATTTATTTAGCTCAACAGTGATTTTTCCCGTCATCCATGGATGAGGTTGGCAGTGATAAGGAATCTCTTGAGTCTCAGTAAATAGGAATTCATATGTATCGCCAGGTCTTAAGACACCTGGAGAACCAAATTCGCCGCTGTAACTATCAGAATAAGGCTTATCAGGAGTTACAGTGTGTGCAGTGTCATCATTGTTTTTCCAAATTACTTTGTTGTCAATCTCTAACTGTACAGAAGATATATCTGGAACAAAGTTTTCATTTCCTTTAATAACTGCACCTGGAACAATTTCAATAATAAAATCTTTTTCAGGTTCCAGTATTTTTTGAGATACAGAGGGTTTTGCCAAAGATTCTGGAAGATAAAATGAAGTGTAAAAGACCACTGTTGCAGACATGCCAATGATTAGTGCAATTAATCCAATTCCATATGCATGACTAGAGGTAGGTGCACTCATAATTTTTTTACGTCTCTCAAGTTCTTATAAAGTTTGTTTAGAATTTTTGAGATCATGGTTTGTTAAGGTCTCCAGAACCAAGATTTGGATTACTATCTGCACCAACTCCCAAATCTGCTTGAGTTTTTGGTGTTGGGACCTCAGGTGCCAATTCCTTTGGTTCTGGTTTTTCATCAGACAAAGATTTACCTTCTTGAAGTTTGCTCTGTTCAACAGATACATCAGGTTCTGCAAGCTTTGGTTTTTCTTCTTGTACTGGAACAGGTGTTGGTGGTGGTGCGTTCTTTTCTTGACTCAATGCATATCTGTAGATGTGGAAAAATGCTGCAAATACCAAGATAATAATTCCGACAAAGAATAATGAAATGTTCTTCATTCCAATCAGTGCCGCATTGTACGCTGCAATGTTGAGGAACACTTGGAATGCCAACAGTGCAACCAGTAACCAGTTAATCCATTTTTCAGAAAGATTGATGGCTGCCACTTTCTTTGGACCTGTGCTTTTTGCAAGTTTTGATTTTCTTTCAGCCTCATTTGCAAGTTTGATCATCATGTAAGTAAATCCAAAGCCCAATGGAACCATCAAAATCATTGTAGAATAGAAGAATATAGGATCAATTACCAAGCGCTCTACTAATGGAACTGATATGTCAGGTGAAATATAGAATCCCCAATATGTCGTAACCATGATTTGTGCAAGACTAGTAATGCCAAATGCAGTAATGATTGGCCTGTCCCTCCATGAGAACTTTTTGTATCTATCTATGAATGGTATCAACACCAGGGATATGATAAACAACAAAGGCCACAGCAATCCTGTAACAAACTTGTCATATTGTGTTCTCATGAATGCATAGATTCCTGTAAGATACCATTCAGGTACTGTTACACCTGGCGGTACTGTAGGTTCAAACTTGAATCCCAGATCAATTGGGAACACACCACCAGTAATCAAAATTGCCCCCATGATTGCCATCACCATAGGCACATCAAAGACCAAAAATCTTGGGAAATGAACTGCCATTAGTCCCAGCATTACAATGGGCAACAAGAACACATGTTGTGCATAGAATCTCAATACAAAGTCTGAGAATCCACTGCCTAACGCAGCATCACGAATTGTAGGTCCTGCCACAGGGATTGATGTTGTCAGGGATGCTGCAATACTAATTGCAAGTTCTGATCTTTCACTAAATATAACATCATAGCCTGTAAATGCTTCAAGAATTGTAACAACGCCAAGGATTACTCCGGTCATCCATAAGACTTCATTTCTAATTTTGTATCTTCCACTAAAGTATTGATAATACATGTGAAGAACAGCTAAGAGAACCATTGCATTGGAACCATGATAGTGAATATTTCTTATGTGAAAACCAAATGGGACATCGTCATTAATGAATTGAACACTATCCCATGCCCTATCCAATATTGGTTGATAGTAAAACATGAGAAGGGCTCCTGAAACTCCAAGGATGATAAATACGGTAAATGTGAGCATCCCTAAGAATCCAAAAGGACTTACAAATCTTGCAGGGAATGAAAACTTGATTCCAGCAAAAATTGTTCTATCTACGCTATCCCAAAGCCAGTAAAAGAAGCTAACAGCTCCCGTTCTTCTTTTAAGTGAAGCGGCCATATCCAATTACTCCATTTTTAGTTGCAGTGAATGTTGGTGGTAAAATAAATACAAATCCGTCAGAATCAATCTCAAAAAGTAATTGAGCTAGTGTGTTTGATGGTGCTGCTTGCACTGATGCAGGACCAACAAAAGCTGTTCCAGTAACTACATTATACATACTACCATGACATGGACATTCGCCTCTTTTTCTGCCTTCATCTGGCCAATATTTCCATAAACACCAAAGATGCAAACATACCATACTATATGCCCGAATAGCAGATGTGTCTTTTTTTCCGCCACCTAATTCTTCAGGGAGTCTAATGAATTGCCATTTACGAAAAGCTTCAGCATCAAGTGCTGGATCGCCAGTTGAAGGATATGTTATTACTTCGGCGTGATTAAGTGGAAAGGTATTGATATTTGCTTGCGTTCCATCAGGTAAAATTACTGGAACTTTTTCAAGAGATGCCTGATTTGGGTTTGGCATGAAATTGCCAAATGGGACAAATGGAGCAAATGCTAGTCCTGTCCCTGCGGCACCCATTAACTTTAGAAAGTCTCTTCGGGATAATCCGCCAGACTTTTTCGTCCCAAGCTCTGACATTCAAGCTGACGTACTCGCCAAATTGCTTATAAACCTTGTTCAATTATTTAGGAGGTTTTTGTCTAATGGTGAAGCTACCACCTGACAAGTTGATGTGCTTTTTCCTGCTTCAACTACCGAGTTTCTGATCTCTGCAGACGTGCATTCCTGCGGTTCCCGCAGTATGTCTGAATGCGATCCATTTTCAGCTTTACGTAGCAGATGGTACATGTTCATTATTCATACGACCTTAACTGAGATTGGGGTTAATTGCACATGTGTTGTATTTGAGTAGCTGTTATTCATGAACAGTGTGAGTACGGCGGTCTTTTTGCCTAAAAATTATAAACAGTATTCCGATCGCAATTCCAATAACAACACCAATTGCAATACCTGTACTAAAAGAAAAATTAGACTCTGATGGAGTAATTAATGATTCATTACTAGGAGTTTCAGTGTCAGAGATCTCAGATGTTGTGTTATTCAAGTCAGAATTTACGGATTCAATGTGGATCTGTTCATTGTAAGATAACATTTCTGGAGAAATATTTGTAAATTTGGCTGCAAGTGTAATTGGTTCAGTTGTTGAATTTCCACCAAACAATGTTGAATGAGTTAGGAGGGTGTAAGTACCTGTCTGGTTTATTGGAATGTAAAGAACAGTTGAAGTGTCATCTTTATTTTTTACTGGAAAAAAACCGCCGCCTTGACTGAAAAGAGAATTTCCTAACCAATCAAGAGAGGGCCACTTTAGAAAATGGCCAAATACACCAGAAGGAACATTGGTTTGAATTATTTTTCCTGACGGATCCATTACAAAGATTGCAAGATTTGTATTATCTGATTCCCATGAAAGCTCAATTGCTCCAGAATTAATTGATTCATTTTGAATGTCAAAATAATATTGTCTCCAGTCTCCGGCCATGTATCTATTCACCATATCAAACGCACCTTTTGTGTATCCGCTTCCATAAAGAATGTCATCACTTTTTATTCCTTTAATGACTATTGCTGTTTCGTTTTCAATTACAGGTTGTGCAATTACAAAGGATACAGGAGCATTGACAGTGTGTCTGTCACTTTGAAAAGTTAAGAATCCTTGATAGACACCTGTCTCTAAATCATTTGGAGTAATCAATGTCACATTAATGGTAGCAGAATCTTTTGGCAGAACAGATATTGTTTCATATTCGGGCCACAACATGGACCATTTTTCTTTCTGATAATAACTTGCAGATATAGTATAATCCATAGAAGTTGAGTTTTGCTTTGTATCACCTAACCAATAAGAATATCTTGTTGGTACTGGATAAACTCCAACCAAGGGAACGCCTTTGAATTTTTCGTTTGGTTCTGAAACTCTTAATTCTTGAACCGTTCCCCAGGAACCAGCTCTGTTCACCATAGATAATTCATCACTTGTGATTTTTGTATCATTGTTGTTGTCAAGCCAATCATAAAGATACAAAGAAGAGATTTTGAGATCATCGGCATATACATCAGATGTACTATTCATGAAATCACTGAATGGAAAATTTACATTCAATATCAGCAATGATGATTCAGCAGGAATGGGATTTTGTTCATCAAAAAAATCACCAATAGTATCATGCTTTTTTACATCAGATAATTTGACATAGTTTGGAATGAATGTATCAGTTTTGTTTAAAATAGAATCGTGTTGGCCAACTATTGTCTTCCCATCAAATTGATTTTTTGTAATTAAAGACAAAGCTTGTGATTTTACATTAATGAAAAGAGTATCATTAGTTGGATTTTTGATTGTAAAAGTGGCACTAGTTCTATCTCCAGGATTCAATTGACCGCCAAACCAGCTGGTCATAGGAAAAGAAGATGAAGGAAATTGAAATTGTTCAAATCCTATTACAGTTGAATTAATGTTCTCAATGGCTGGTTCAAGAATTTTTTTGATATTGTCATATGATGCGTCATTGTACACAATGAAAATCCCATCATCGCCGTGAACATAATTCAAAGCAGTTTCAACATTTACTAAACCAGAACCTTGAGTGAAAGGATCGTTTTGGAGATCAGTTGCAGTAGACATTAAGATATTTTTAATCATAAATGGATCATAGTCTTGGGATTGTTTTCTCATTTCTTCCATCAATATTGCAGCGCTTCCAGAAACTATCGGTGCTGCCATACTGGTTCCCCCAAATAATGAAAAAGATTCCTCTTTGGAATCTTTTTTGATTTTTAAAACATTTGAAGGAGTAAATCCATGAGCCCCAATACTCATTATGTCAGGTTTTGGATCTCCAATGGAGCTAGGACCCCTGCTTGAAAAATCTGCCACTTGATTGTAGTGTGTAGTGGTATTTCCAAATCTTGGTTGATCTTTGAATGGGCCATATCCAACAAACACATTGTTAGTTGTTGCACCAACTGAAATTCCAAATGGTGATGCATTTGGCAACCCTATTGTTCCGTATCCATGTCCAGAATTTCCTGCACTAGAAACTATTGTAATGCCTGGATAGTCATCATCCAATGAATGTGGAGTGACAAGTATGCTGAGAATTAGTGACAATACATCCATCCCAGGCGATGCACCAAAAGAAGGAAAATTTGAAACGCCCCAGCTGTTAGAAATTATATCGACTTTGGGTTTACCTGAAAATTTCCAGTTATGATCTTCGTTTTCAAATCCGGCAGACCACAACCAACCATAAACTGTATCACCAAACCACAATGCCTTTACTGGCACAATCTTTGCATCAGGAGCTACACCAGTAATGGAATGTTTTTCTGTATTGTTGTAAATATCATATATTTCCTGACCTCGTGAAGTAATTGATGCTGCACTAGAAGTTCCATGACCCATAAAATCAGTCATCATACCAAAAAAGTTTCCATCAGAATCCAATGCAGGTAGCAATGTACCATTAATTGCTTGTAATGAATCATCAATGTCAGTAACATTGTTTCTAATTACTCCATAAACATCAAGAACCTGTGCACCAAATGTTCCTGCACTATAATCATTTTTTCCATCATCATTTGAATCATACACTAGAAACTCCTTGCCGCTTCCCAGCACGATTGGTTTTTCATCAGTAAAATCAAAATCATAATTTGGTTTCTGGCCTTGTTTTAGATCGAATCTAGTATAATCTTCCCAAGAGGTACTAAGATCAGGAATTATTGTGTCATAAATTCCAGGAACAAATGAATCAACTACAAGAACAGGTACGACTTGTATTCTAGCTGAAGGCCCTTGCAATCCACCTTGATAAATTACACCAAGATGATATACTCCACTTTTAGATTTTATATAATTTCTATTGTCTTCTCCAATTTTCATATCTTTGTCTAATGTGCCATTAAAAATTGGTGATGAGCCAAGTTGTGGAAAAAATGAATTATAAATTGGAATTTTACTTCCTTTTCCTCCTTGAGATACATCAAGAAAAACACCGTCTTTAGTCACATATGCTGATGAAGTCATGTCTGGCGGAATTGGTTTGGTATAATTTCTAATTATTTCATTTTTGTCAACATATGCAAAAAAAGTTGCATTTGTTAGAACAATTCCTTGTCCGTCAGGATCAAGCATTATAGGATGATTAATTTCATCTCGTGCAAGCGAATGTTGAATGTCAGGATTTGAAAAATCGACTCCAGTATCTACAATTGCAATTACAGTTCCATTACCTGATGCGGCATATTTTTTTTTAGCAATACTTGAACCTGTAATTTCACCGATTCTTGAAGAATCTGAGATTACATCATCAGACAAATGAAAGTCTAGTTTGGTATCTTCAATGATATGGTAACCTTGTGAAACAAGGTTAAAGGCTGATTTTTCAGAAAGAATGGAGACATAAAAAAAGCCAGCATCAGACTGAACCCCATACAGGGAAGTGTTTTTTAAAAAATCTATATCTTGTGTGTTCGTTCCAAAAATTAAATATCTTTTAAAATTATTTTCTGTCAAATCATCCA
>CAZBBN010000053.1:0-7757 GCA_964490195.1 uncultured Nitrosopumilaceae archaeon | reverse complement strand
TACCACATCTAATGATGGTGCTAATGTCACATGAACAAAGATTACGCCATGAGGGCCTTCTTCAACTCTTAGCTGTCTTAGAGCCTCTAAAAATGGTAATGATTCTATATCTCCTACTGTTCCACCACACTCTACGATTAAAAAGTCCAATTTTTCATCTTCTGCAATCTTTCTAATTCTATTTTTTATCTCATCCGTAACATGTGGGATAATCTGGACGCATGCTCCTAGATATTCTCCTTTTCTTTCTGCCTCTATTACAGAAGAGTATACTTGTGCAGTTGTAATATTGTGGCTTTTTGGAATATTTTGATTCAGGAATCTTTCATAATTACCTATATCCATATCGCACTCCCCTCCGTCTTCAGTAACAAAAACTTCACCGTGAGCTACTGGATTCATTGTACCAGCATCATAGTTTAGATACGGATCTATCTTGATACATGATACTTTTTGGTCAGCTAATTGTAATAATTTTGCAATCGATGAGGTAGTTACGCCTTTACCAAGGCCAGACATTACACCACCTGTAACAAAAATAAACTTTGTCTGCACATTAATGAAACGAACATCTGGTTTTTGTATGTTTTGTCGATCATAATCATTGAAATAATAGAATGTAGTTTACTCTAACATGAGAGTTATTCTTTTTGTTTTAACTGTTCTAATTGCCTTTGCTCTTGGTTCTAATTCTCTTGTTTTTGCAGAAACTAATCATGAAATCAAAATTCCGTCAGGCGCCTCTGATCCTGGTGCTCCATTCTATTGGTCAGAACAATTAACGGGTGTAACTACTGGAGAAATTACCATTTATCCTGGAGATTCTGTAACATGGAAAAATGCAGATACTGCATTTCATACCATTACCTCTGTTACTCAATCAGGTGAGGAAAACGATCTTTTTGATAGTGGTTTATTTTCTGCAGGAAAATCATATACTAGAGAATTTACAGAACTAGGTGATTTTTATTATTACTGTAGTCTTCATCCTTGGATGAATGGAGTAGTTCATGTAATAAAGAATCCTGGAAGTGTTCAATCCATTTTTCGTGTCGCATCCGGATACAGTGATGATGGTCTAGGATTTGAAGTAAAATACATTTTAGATACTCCTCTTGCAAATGCAGTTCATGTTGATCCTAATGGGCGTTCTTTGACATTTACCATTCCTGAAAATACTGAAAATGAGAAAATTACAATGATTTTACCTCCTAAATTAATTGAAAATCCTAACACTGTTTGGGTTGATGGTGAAATGGTTGATATTAAAATCGAAGAGACTACAACTGGTTCCAAACTAATCATTCCAATTAAACCTCATTCAAAGGAGCTCAAAGTAATGGGATCCTATGTAATTCCAGAATTTGGATTTTTGACTATGGCTGTTCTAAGTATTGGTATTTTCTCAACTATGTTTGTTGCTCGCTCGAAATTTTCTTTTCTTAAATAATTATACATTCATACAAAAATCATTAATTTTTTAAACAACTTTTAGACGTTTCATACAAACATTTTTTATTTTTCTTGATGTATACCTAATTGATGACTATCTAGTTTGGTGGTCACAACTGAAATCGAGTTCCCCCTCCATGTACAGTTTGAGTACTTGACCACCATATCTATGACGGTTTCGTTATTGTTTGAGAATTGTATGTTTTTTTAGACTTTTTGTAAATGATGCAATCTTTGATTCTAATTTGTTTTGAGGTGTTTTTTCGATCAATTTCAGATATGCACTTCCAACAATAACTGCATCCGCTCCTGCACTGATGTATTTTTTTACGTCTTCAGGCGTTGAAACTCCAAATCCAACTCCTATGGGAATTTTTCCATGTGTTTGTTTTTTGACATCTCTGATTGCTTTTAGCGTATAGTTTTTAATCCTCGTTTTGATTCCAGTAGTACCAAAAACTGCAACAAGATACAAAAATCCTGTTGAAATTTTTGAAATCTTTTCTATTCTTTCCTTTGTCGTATTTGGAGAAATTAAAAATATTGTATCTGCATTGTTTTTTGCCGCTTCAATGTACTCTTTTGATTCTTCAATTGACATGTCTGGAAGTATGAATCCATCAATTCCTGATTTTTTTGCATCTCTGATAAATTTTGAATATCCTTTGTGATACAAAATATTCGTATATGTCATGAGTACAAGTGGAATGTCTGTCTCTTTTCGGATTTTTTTAACTAGGTTGAAAAATTTGTTAATCTTTATTCCTTTCTCTAGTGATACTGTACTTGCATTCTGAATTACTGGACCGTCAGCTAGAGGATCTGAAAATGGAAATCCTAATTCTATAATGTCTGCTCCTCCTTTGACAAGACCTCTTATAGTTGAAAGTGTGGCCGTTTCGTTTGGAAATCCTGCCATGATATATGATATCAGGGCTTTTTGATTTTTCCTCTCTAATTCTGCAAATTTTTCTTCAATCTTTGACATGTTTATTCAAATAATTTTGCACTTCTTCTACGTCTTTGTCTCCTCTTCCAGAAAGTGTCACTACAATTGATTCTGATTTCTTTCCTTTTCTTGCTACTTTGATTGCTTCAGCAATTGCATGAGCTGATTCAAGAGCTGGGATAATTCCTTCTGTTCTTGTAAGCATTAGAAATGCATCAATTACCTCAACGTCAGTTGCTGAATGATACTTTATTCTTTTTGTATCCTTATAGTATGAATGCTCCGGACCAACTCCTGGATAATCAAGTCCTGCTGAAATACTGTGGGTTTCAGTAATTTGTCCTTCTTCATCTTGAAGAAGATATGTCATCATGCCATGTAATACTCCTTTGGATCCTGCAGACAGTGTTGCTGAATGCAATTTTGATTTTAATCCTTTGCCTGCAGCCTCTACTCCAATAATTTCAGCATTAGTATCTACAAGCGGATAAAATGTTCCTATTGCATTGGAGCCCCCTCCAACACATGCAATAATAATATCTGGTGATTTATTGTTGATTTTTTTCATTTGCACTTTGATTTCCTCACCAATTACACTTTGAAAGTCTCTTACCATTACTGGATAAGGATGTGGACCAACAGCTGAGCCAAGAAGATAATATGTTGTTTCTACATTTGTAATCCAATCACGAATTGCTTCATTAATTGCGTCTTTGAGTGTCTTTGATCCTGATTTTACTGGATGGACCTTTGCACCAAGTAAATTCATTCTAAACACGTTAAGCTTTTGTCTAATTGTATCTTTGTATCCCATGTATACTTCTGCTTTCATTCCTAAAGCTGCGCATGCCATTGCTGTTGCAACACCGTGTTGTCCTGCACCAGTTTCAGCAATGATCCTTTTTTTGTTCATTTTTTTTGCCAGCAATGCTTGGCCTAATGTGTTGTTGATTTTGTGAGCTCCTCCATGTAAGAGATCTTCACGCTTTAGATAGATTTTGGCTCCTCCAAGTTTTTCTGATAAATTCTTTGCATAGTATAATGGAGTGGGGCGTCCTGCATACACTTTGAGATAATAGTCTAATTCTTTTTTGAAATTTTTGTCATTTTTGAATTTAAGATAATTTTCTTCTAATTCCTCAATTGCAGGAACAAGTGTCTCTGGAATATATTTTCCACCAAACTCTCCAAATCTTCCATTCTTAGGATATTTCAATATGCATTCACCAATTTTTTTACCCGTTCTTGAATGTTATCGCTTTTCATTATGCTTGAGCCAATCAGAAATGCATCTGCTCCACACTTTTTTAGATAATTGATGTCATCTGGGGTTTCAATTCCACTCTCAGATAGAATTATTCTTGATTTCTCGTATCCTTTTAGGACTGTTTCTGTAGTTTTTAGATCAATTTCTAATGTGTCTAGATTTCTATTGTTAATTCCAATAATGTCAGCTTCTGTCTTTAGGGCATTTTCAAATTCTCCTTTTGTGTGAACTTCAAGAAGAATTCCAAGTCCTTGTTTGTGCCCATAACTGATGAATTCATCAATATCGGGGATGAATTTTTGGTCAAATAGGGACTGAATTACTAGCATGTAATCTGCACCGATCTTTTTTGCCGCATCAATCTGAATTTTGTCTATCATAATATCTTTCATTAATAGTGGAACATCAACTGCCTGTCTTACCTTCATGAAGAATTCTGGCGAGCCATTAAACAGATGCGGTTGAGTTAGAATCGATAATGCTTTAGAGCCTCCGTCAATCATCTGGTTTGCAATGCTTACAGGTTCTGTTGTTGTTCTGATTTTTCCAAGCGATGGTGATGCAAATTTTATTTCTGTTAATAGTGTTGCGTGAGGATTTGTTTTAATTATTTGTACAAAATCTTTGGTTGATTTTTGCAAATCCACATCGATCTCATACACTCCGTCATCTATTGCCATTTGAGAATTGTTTACTAATTTTCTTAGAATGTTTTCTGCCATTATATCATCTCTTTTAGTTTTGAAATGTCTCCTGTATCTGCAACAAATTTCTCTAATAATGAAAATGCCTTACCATCTTTAATTGTATTTAGTGCAATCTCTACTCCTTCCTCAAAATTATTTGCAATGTTTGCAACAATTAATCCTCCTGCCGCGTTAAGTGCTGTAGTTTCAATCATTGCTTGATTTGCAGTATTATTTAGAACTCCTACAAATGATTTTACCGCATCCTCTTTTGTTTTAATTTGAATATCTTCTAGTTTTGATTTGTGCAATCCTACCACTTCTGGATCAATTGCATTCATCAAAACTTTATCATTTCTTAAAATACATACACGATTTACTGCACTAGTAGAGAATTCATCCATTCCGTCATCTGAACGCACTGTCATGATATTTTCTGCTCCTTTTCTTTTTAGAATTACAGGTAATCTGTCTAAATATTCTATAGAAAAAACACCTACAAGTTGATTTTTTACTCCAGCTGGATTTGATAGAGGTCCAAGTAGATTAAATGCAGTTCTTTTTCCTAACTGTTTTCTTGCATTTGATACGTGCTTCATTGCAGGATGGAATTTTTGCGCAAACATAAAACAGATGTTGTGTTTTAGCAAAATTTCTGAAATCTGTGCCGGCTCCAGGCTCAAATCATACCCAAAATACTCAAAAATGTCTGCGCTTCCTGAAATTCCGGAACTTGAGCGATTTCCATGTTTAGCGACAATTCCACCAGCTGCTGCCACTACAAACGATGAAGTAGTTGATACGTTAAATGTCTGAAGCTTGTCTCCTCCAGTTCCACACATATCAATTATTGTTCCTTTATTTTTTGTATCAACTTTAAGTGAAAACTCTTGCATTTTATCGAGCATTCCTAATAATTCGTCGTCTGTTTCTCCTTTTTCTGCAAGATTTGATAGAAACTTTGCATTTTGTTCATCATTTGTTTTTCCTGAAAGAATGTCAGTCATGATAGAATTCATCTCATCATAATTCAAATCAGTCTTTTGTTGTAGTTTTGAAATAATTTCTGAAATCATTTTTTGTCTCCTGATTTTGGCTTTTGTTTTATTTCCTCAATAACTGTATCTAAGAACTCTGGTGTGCCTTTTGAAATTTTTTCAAACTCTTTTTCAGAAAAGCTCTCATAAAAATCCCCACCCTCAAATTTTTTCATATAGTCTTGAAAATCAAATGGTATGTTGTTTTCTTTGGATGAATCCTCAATTCCTTTTCCAACAGAATAAACAAAGATTAATGCTTCTCTTGGGTTTTCTTTTAGATATTCTCCTATTGTGTACGGTTTTGGATTGTCTGAAATTACTTTTTTGTTTAAAATCGACTTCTCAATATTTTGTATTGTATATTCTATTGTAAATGTTAAAAAATTATCCAACCCTTCAATCTCTTTTTTTAGATTAATTGATTCTGACTTTGTATTTTTTTTAACGCATTGCACCACTAGCATATAAATAAAATTCTCTGGAATATTTTCATCTGAATAATATTTTGTAAATCCATACACTGAAACAAGTTTTTCTCTGTTCGGAAGCAATTCTGTCATTGTAATTGTTCTTCAGGCTCTATTTTGAGCGTGCTTTTCTCTCCTTTACTTGATTTATGAAATTCTCTAGAATCTTTTTACCATCTTCGGTCATTATTGATTCTGGATGAAATTGAACTCCTTGAATTAGATATTTTTTATGTGTAATTGCCATTACTTCACCGTCATCTTCAGATGTTGCTGTAACTTGTAAAATATCTGGAATTACTGTTTTGTCTCCAACCAGACTGTGATATCTAGTTGCTCTAAATGGATTTTTTACATTTTGGAATAATTTTGAATTTGTATGCTTTACTGGACTTGTTTTACCATGCCTGACACATCCTGCATTAGTTACTTTGCCACCAAATGCATGAATGATTCCTTGATGCCCCAAACAAACTCCTAGAATCGGAGTAGTTGGCCCCATGTCTTTGATTACATCTGAGCAAATTCCAAAGTATTTTTTGTCCTCTGGAGTTCCAGGACCTGGTGAAATTATTATTCCATCATAGTTATTTTGTTTTATTTGATCTAGTGTTATTTTGTCATTTCTTATGACCTCACAATCTACTCCTAATTCTCCTAGATACTGTGCAATGTTGTAAACAAATGAATCATAGTTGTCAATAATTAGAAATTTCATTTTGACGCCTCCATTAATGCTTGAAGCATAGCACCTGCTTTGTGTTCTGTTTCTTTGAATTCATTTGTGGTAATTGAATCTGAAACAATTCCTGCCCCAGACTGAACAAATCCATCATTTCCTTCAATGAATATACTTCTGATTGCAATTGCAAAATCACAACATCCATTGTATGAGAAATATCCAACTGCCCCTGCATATGGCCCTCTTGCTTCTGTCTCTAACTCATCAATAATTTCCATTGCACGAACCTTTGGGGCGCCTGACACTGTCCCCGCAGGAAATACTGCTTGAAACGCATCAAACATGTCGTTTTCAGATGCTAAATTCCCTACTACATGACTAACTATGTGTTGAACATGGCTGAATCGTTTTATCTGCATTAGGGATTCTGGATGAACGGTTCCGTATTTGCAAACTTTTCCAATATCATTTCTGCCCAAATCTACTAACATTGTGTGCTCTGCAAGTTCTTTTTCATCATGAATTAATTCGTCTGCAAGCTGTTTGTTTTTTTCTTCATTATTTGTAATTTTTCTTGTTCCTGCAATTGGGAATGTTTCTACTTTATCCTTTGTAATTCTAACTAACATCTCAGGAGATGCACCGATGATTGTTTTTGTATCTTGTTTTAGATGATACATGTATGGCGATGGATTTAGCTTTCTTAATGTTTTGTATAGTGTTAAATTGTCTCCTTCAGTTTTAAATGCAAATTTTCTAGATAACACAACCTGAAATATGTCTCCATCATGAATGTATTTTTTTGCCTTATTTACAATTTCTGAAAACTTTTCTTTATCCATGTTTGGTGTTACTTCACTTGAATGAAATTTTCCAAATGTGTCTTCATTCATAATTAAATTGTCAAATCTATTTTCATCATAATAAAAGTAGAATAGTTTTTTGTGTAAATTGTCATATAGTATTCCATCGTCGTAAATTCCAAACTCCATTAGTGGCTGTTTAGAATTGTGAGAATCTGAAATATTTTCTACCAATCTGATTGCATCATAGTTTACAACTCCTACTGCTCCTCCTAAATATCGATAGCTTTGATCATCTGATTTTCCTAGTAATTTTTTTAATTCTGAAAATGGATCAGTAGTTTTAATGATTTGTTTTTTACCATCAGAAATAATTTCCACTTTGTCTGAATATCCTTTGAGAATTATTTT
>CAZBBN010000052.1:0-7761 GCA_964490195.1 uncultured Nitrosopumilaceae archaeon | reverse complement strand
ATCAGAGTCTTTACTCATAAGGGTTTAATCAGATATGTACAGTATAACTTTGATGTTGCAAACAAGAATCATTCCATCAAAACCGGCATTAATTTTAGAAGGTCAAAAAAAGAATCTCATAATAACAGACATACATTTAGGATTTGAGAATGCTTTGAAATCAAATGAGATTTTCATAGGAAAAAATTCAACAATCAATGAAATGATTCAAGAAGTATCAGAAATTATTGATTTAGAAAAACCTGATTCAGTGATTCTTTTAGGAGATATCAAATCAAGTATTAAAAATATAACAAAAAACGAATGGGATGAAGTACCATTGTTTTTTAAAGAAATTAGAAAAAAATGTGATATAATGTTAATTCCAGGAAATCATGATTCAAACATTCAGAAATTAGTCCCAAATAATATTTCCATGATTAGTTCCATAGGCATGGTTGAAGAAAATGTTTTGTTAACACATGGGCATGTAATGCCATCAGAAAACTTTTCCCATATTGATAAAATCATCATGGGGCACATACATCCAGTGTTTTTTCAAGAAGATTCAATCATGAATGGACAAAGAGTATGGGTTTCACTCAAGACAGAAAAACAGAAAATATTTCCATCAAAATCAGGAGAATTAGAAATTATTATTGTTCCATCATTTAATAGATATTTTTATGCCACACAAAAACGATATTACAAAAAATCAATTTCGCCAATTATAGAAAGATTAGAAATCTCATCAGCCAAGATTGTTTCATTAGATGGTGTAATTCTAGGAGACGAATCAATTATCAAACAAGTTTTGTAATTTAAAGACACAATTAATCATATTTATCATAGGGTTCAATTGGTTCTTTAGTAGTTTGATTTGTTTTAAGCCACTCCAAAGTTTTTACAAAAGAATCTGCCAACTCAATAGTTGTAAGAACAGGAATTCCAAGCTCTAAAGATTTTCTTCTAATTTGATATTCATCCTCTAACATACCAACATATTTTTCCAATGTTGAAGTACTTGGAATATTTATGATAAAGTCAATCTTTCGTTCATAAAGAAGATCAGCAATGTTGGGTTTTCTTTCAGGCTCAGAAATTTTATGAACAATTTCAACTTGACCGACTTTTTCTTCAAAGAATTCAGCAGTGTGTTCTGTTGCCAAAATTTTGAATCCTAAATGTTTGAGTTTTGCAATAGTTACAACGAGTTTTTCTTTATTTTGAGCACCGCCAACAGTTACTAGGGCAGTTCCTTTGTCGGGCAAATTATAGCCAACAGAGGTCAACCCTTTTGATAGTGCATCATAGAAGCTATTCCCAAAACACGCAGCTTCCCCAGTTGATTGCATTTCAACACCCAGGGCAATATCAGCACCATCTAGCTGCATAAATGAGAATTGAGGAACTTTAATGCCATAATTGTGAATCTTTTGCCATTTATTTTCAGGAATTTTAGGAAGAGGCTTGCCCAAAATTGCCTTTGCTGCAAGTGAAATTAGATTTGTTTTGACTAATTTTGATACAAATGGCATGGAACGTGATGCTCTAATGTTTAGTTCAATTACGTAGACATGATCATCATTAACCAAAAATTGAAGATTAAAGGGACCCTTGACATTAAATGTCAGTGCAATCTTTTTTGTGTATTCATTGATTGTTTCAATAATTTTATTGCTTAATCTCCAAGGAGGAATACACATCATAGCATCACCAGAATGAACACCAGCACTATCAATATGCTCAACAATTGCGCCAATAATCACTTCTTTTCCATTGCTAATTCCATCAACATCCACTTCAAGTGAATTCAACATGAATTTGGAAATTACAACTGGATGATCAGGCGAAACATCAGTAGCTTCTTTAACATATGTTTTTAATTCATCTTGAGACCAAACAACTTTCATTGCCGCACCGGAAAGAACGTAAGAAGGTCTAACAATTACAGGAAATTCAACTTGTTGTGCAAAGTTTTTTGCTTCATTAAGATTTGAGAATGCTTGCCAACGTGGTTGCTGAATGTGAAGTTTGTCAAGGTCTGCGCTAAATTTTGAACGGTTTTCTGCTCTATCGACATCATGGGCGCTAGTTCCCAAAATATTTACACCATGTTGTGCAAGACCAGGAGTTAAATTATTTGCAGTTTGTCCTCCAACACACGTGATTATACCTCTTGGATGCTCAAATTCCGTAATGTCTAAAATTCTTTCTTGAGTTAATTCTTCAAAGTACAATCTAGTACAAATATCATAATCAGTCGACACTGTTTCGGGATTACAGTTAACAACGGAGACGCTTTTCTCACCATTTTTCTGTAGACCCCAAACCATGTTGACTGTTCCCCAATCAAATTCAACACTACTTCCAATTCTATAAGGGCCAGCTCCTAGTACAACAATTCCCTTTTCATCAGAAGGTATCTCAATATCATGAGAATGACCACCGTAAGTAAGATAGAGGTAATTGGTTACGGCAGGCCATTCTGCTGCAAGCGTATCAATCTGTTTTACCGATGGTAATACACCTAATTTCTTACGTAAATTACGTATGTCGTCAGGAATGAATCCTTTAGCCCGAGCAATTTGTTTATCTGAAAATCCCATTTTTTTGGCTTCCCAAAGAAGAGACACATCAAGTTCGGAAGTTTTTAGTTTTGATTCAATTTCCACAATATTTTTTATTTTTTCAATAAACCAAGGGTCAAGGGTTGAAAGTTTGTAAATTCTCTCAACAGAAATATCCATCTTCAAGGCAATGGCAACATTATACATAATATGATCATCAGGATGAGAGAGTTTATCTTCAATTTCCTCTTCAGAGTATGTTTTTCCATTTACACGGTTTAAAACAAGTCCATCATTTCCAATATCTAACATTCGTATTGCTTTTTGGAAGGATTCTTCAAATGTTCTTCCTATAGCCATTACTTCACCAACGGATTTCATCGTAGGTCCAAGTCTCCTGTTAACAAGCTCAAATTTTTCAAAATCCCATCGTGGATGTTTGCACACAATGTAGTCAAGCGAGGGTTCAAAACAAGCAGTAGTATTTTTTGTAATTCTGTTTACTAGTTCAGATAAATTGTAACCGAGTCCAATTTTTGCAGACATGTATGCTAAAGGATATCCAGTTGCCTTACTTGCAAGAGCTGAAGAACGTGAAAGTCTTGGATTTATTTCAATTGCAACATACCTATCAGAATTTGGTTCAAGAGCATATTGAATATTACATTCACCAACAATTCCAACATACTTTGTTGCACGTAATGCTGCAGAACGTAACATGTGATATTCATGGTTGTCAATTGTTTGTGAAGGTGCAACCACAATATTATCACCAGTGTGGGCTTTCATAGATAGAACATTTTCCATATTACAAACAATTACATTATTTCCATCATAATCTTGCATAACCTCATATTCAATTTGTTTCCAATGTCCAACGTATTCTTCAATTAAAACTTGACCAACAATGCTTGCTTTGAAACCCCTTTCAACAATTTCGTGAAGTTCAATTTCATTATATGCAACTCCTCCACCTCGTCCTCCCAAAGTATATGCAACTCGAACGATTACAGGATAGACTAATTCTTCTGCTGCTTTTTTTGCATCATCAAAATTTGTGACAGTTTTACTTTTCAGAATAGGAACTCTACATTCAGCCATAGAATCTTTGAAGAGTTGACGATCCTCAGTTTTTTGAATTCCTTTAATTTGCGTTCCAAGTACTTTAACACCATATTTTTGAAGAATGCCTGATTCATCTAGGCTAACCCCGCAATTAAGAGCGGTTTGACCACCATATGCCAGCATAATTCCATCTGGTCTTTCTTTTTCGATAATAGATTTCACATACTCTTGGTTTACAGGTAGAAGATACACCTGATCTGCAAATCGTGTATCGGTCTGAATTGTTGCAATGTTTGGATTGATTAAAACACTATTCAGTCCATCTTCCCGTATGGCCTTGAGGCATTGGCTTCCGGAGTAGTCAAATTGACGGTCGTTTTAGCGACTCTCGCCGGCTTCTCCGATTTTTATTGCCCCACTTCCAAGTACAAGAATTTTCTTTAACGATTCATTCTTTGGCAGATGTTCCTTCCTCCATAAGGTGTTGTAATTCTTCAAAGACGAACTTGCAATCATAAGGACCAGGGGCAGCTTCTGGATGAAACTGCACTGCAATACACTTTTGTTTTTTGTGTTTTATTCCTTCAACTGTTTTATCGTCTGCATTTGTAAACCATAAATTGAATTCAGATTTTTCAAGAGATTCAGGAGTTATTCCATATCCATGATTCTGACTAGTAACATAAACTTGATTGTTTTCTAAATTGACACAAGGTTTGTTTTGTCCACGATGACCATATTTTAGTTTGTATGTTTCAGTATTTCCTGCAATGCCAATGATTTGTGCACCTAAACAAATTCCCAATGTAGGAATATTGTTTTCAATTAATTTTTTAGCAGTGTCAATTGTGTTAGGACATTTTTGTGGATCACCGGGACCACTACTAAGTACAACACCTTTTGGATGGTAAGACATTATCTTTTCATATGAAGTATCCCATGGAAGACATATTACTTTGTAACCAATCTCACGGATATTTCTGATAATTGCATTTTTTGCACCAGTGTCAATAACTACAACAGATTGATTTTCATCACCATAGATTTTTTCTTGTTTGGTAGACACTTCATCCATGAATTGCTCAGAATCATAACGAGGTACAGATACAAGTTGTTTTTTGATCTCTTCAACATCAATTTCTGAATCAGATACAACGAGTGCGGCCATCATCACACCTCCGGTTCTAATCTTTTTTGTCAGTTCGCGGGTATCAATGCCTGAGATTCCAGGAATCTTTTCATTGTATAACCATTCATCAAGAGTCATAGAAAGGTTCCAATGACTTGCAGTCAATGATAATTCATGAACCACTAGACCCCTAACTTGGATTTTATCAGATTCAAAGAATTTGGGGATTCCATCATCATCTTTAATTGATGAGTCTGGAACGCCATAATTTCCAATCAGCGGATATGTCAGAGTAAGAATTTGACCTCTGTAAGAGGGATCTGTAAGTGCTTCAGTATATCCCACCATTCCAGTATTAAAGACAATCTCACCAAAAACAGTTGTAGAAAACCCAAAACCTTCGCCATCAAGAACAGATCCATCATCAAAAATCAGTTTTCCAAACTTTTTTGCGTGGTTTGATTTCTTTATAGTAATTGTGACCCTCGATAAGTCCGCTAGAAAGCGAATTTAAGTTTTATGTGAAAATCAAAATAAAAAAAGTGATCGCAGTATTAGGATAATTACAGAAATATCGGATTTTACAAATGTTAGAGGTTGTGAGTTTAAGATCTAAAGTGCTTGGAATTCTTCACTCCACTTGTGATAAGCACGTATCATCTCAAGTGAAACACTTGGTTTTCTTCTTGCCATGATATCTTTGAAATCAGTTGTGGTAAGTTCTCTTGGTTGTACTGGTTCTTCACCTTCAACTGGTTCATGGTAATCTGGAGCATTGAAAATCTCATGGACTGTTTTAATCTGAGCAGCTTGGCAGACATCTTTAATATCACTTGCACTATATCCGTCAAACAGCTTTGCTAAATCGGAATTATTTACTTTGTAATTTTTACTCAGAGGTGCTGTGTATTGTTCAAACAGATTTTCTCTGGCTTGTTGTGTTGGAAGTGAAACATAAATTCTCTTTTGAAATCGTCTAAGAAAAGGCCAATCAAGACTCCAAGGTTTGTTTGTCGCACCGATTACATAGAGCATTAAATCTTTTCCTTTACCGTTAACACCATCCATTTCAGTCAAGAATTGATTTTTAGTTCGTACTTCACCGCCTACCTCACTATTTCTAGATCCTAACAATGAATCTACTTCATCAACAAACAAAATAACAGGTTTGCCTTCTTTTTCAGCATATTGTCTTGCCATAGCAAATAATTTTGAAACATTCTTTTCTGCTTCACCCAACCATTTACTCATCATCGAAGACGCATCCACATTGATAAAATAACCGTCCATTTCATTTGCAGTTGCTGCTGCAAGCATTGTTTTTCCTGTACCAGGGGGTCCATAAAGCAACATGCCTTTTGGCCAACCTAAAGGAAACAAATCAGGTCTTTTAGTTGGATAAACAATTGATTCACGTAAAGCGCTTTTTGCATCATCTAATCCAATCACTTGATCCCAAGTAACATCGGGTTTTTCTTTCATGATTAGTTCTTCAAAGTCATTTTCGTTCTCTTGTCTCTGAACAGATTTTTTTTGTTCATCTTCAGATGCTTTTGGATCTACTGCAGGTTCTACACCACGAGTCTGTTGTAATGCATTAATTCGATTATGGTAAGAGTTACATCTGTCTTTGTAAATTTGATTTAGTTTGCTTGTAGGGTATAACTGCAATAGTTTTACCAAAGAGTCAATGGCATGCTGATAATGAGTAATTGCCATTCCTCGTGCACCTTGAGAATCAAATTTTATAGCTTCTGAAGCATACTTGCTTGCAGTGTTTTCTAATTCTTGGGGGGCTAAACTCATCTTAATTACCTATGCAGTATGTCTTTGAGAATTTTGTTGGTATTCTACGGTGTTAATCTCTGTCACAAAATTGGTTAAATTAATTGCACTTGTTTCTTCTTCATTGTAGTCAGGACCGTTACGATAATTTTTCTTAAAATCAGATTGGTCAGAGATGTTTTCATGCATGTCTTTTACTTTGTTTATAGAATCTTCAGCTGAAATAATCAACTCAGATATTTCATCATCTAGATCTTCAAGAGAGATAGCAGTTTCAGATATGATTGAGGCAAAATGCTTTAGAATTGAACTCATCTCTTTTTTATCAGCATATTTGCACACCATAAAATCAGCAATTTTAACAATTTTATCTAAATCTTGTAGTTCCTCCAAACTTAGTTTATCAATTTTTACATCATCAGAAGACTTTACTGAGAGTTTTTTATCAATTTTTGATGAAATGTCTTTAATTCGTTGAATGTCTTTTGTAAAATTTCGCTTAGATGGAAGGGTTATCAAGTATTACATAATTTAAAAAAATCGACATTAGGATACTGCTTACTTAATTTAGAGTCCACCATCAATTTTACTTCATCTAGAAACATTGAAGATTCATCATTGGATTGGCTAAAATCAAATCTTGCTTTTGTGAGAGCTGCAGAATCTAAAACAATACTTCCCAAATGAACAGATAATTCTGATAATTTTTGACTGCATCTAGGAATAATGCTAAACAATTGAGCACTGATTGTTCTAATCATTGGGATCGATGAAGGAAGTACTTCAGGAATACTACTGACACCAGAGATGTTGGCGATTATTTTTTTGATTTGTAAGAGAATCTCCAAAGAAAAAGCCAAGAGTCGCTCTAATTCTATTGCACTAAGATGATTTTTGTTAGTTTCATCAAAAAATAGAACTAAATCATAGTTAGACTTTTTCAAATCATTGAGCTTTTCCGTTAAAATATCTATAATCCCAGATAATAGATTTGAAGAATATTCTAATCTAGGAACAAGAGTAACAGAATGGGATATATCGTCATATTCTGTTTCAACAAGGAATTTTGCCATCATGCCAATATTTTCACCCGGATTTTGTATTTGAGGACAATGTCACAATAATTTTAGTAACCATAGTTACACCCATCTACAGATACAATTTTGATTTTTTTTGAGTGTTTGTGTAAAGGAATTTAGCTCTCAATTTTACCTAATTACAAAGGGAGTAAAA